>NZ_JBWKNI010000013.1:145797-147104 GCF_059415485.1 Caulobacter sp. GW821-FHT10C03
CCCCCCCCCCCCCCCCCCCCCCCCCCCCCCCCCCCCCCCCCCCCCCCGAGACTGGGCTCAGTGCCGGCGGTCGCCCCCTCCGTCACGGCGCGTATCCGCACCGCGCCACCTCCCCCGTTTCTCGGGGGAGGAGCAAGGAGGGGGCGGCGAAGCCGACCTGCCAGATCAGAGCCCCGGCACGATGGCCTTCAGCCGCGCTTCGCCGGTGAGCGCTTCATGGTGCGGCGGACCCATGCCGTCGGGCGGCGAACCGCCTTGCTGGCCATTGGGGAAGCCGCCGGGCGGCGGGCCGGGCGGGCGGCCGTTCATGCCGCCAGGGGGAGGCCCCATTCCACCGGGAGGAGGACCCATGCCGCCGGGAGGCGGACCGCCCGGTCTACCGCCCGGGCCGCCCATCCCCGCGTCGTCCTTCCAGTCGGCGGCCGGATCGACGCCCAGGACCAGGGCCAGGACGTAGCCGTCCTTGCCTTCCTTGACGCTGGCGACCATGGCCTCGCCGCCTTGCAGGGCGATGCCGTCGTGGCGGTTGAAGGTGTCGCGCTGGCGCGGGCGCTTATAGGCCGGGACGTTCTCGTAGAGATATTCCGACAGGGCGTCGGGCACGAACAGCTGGGCGGTCAGGGCCGTGCGGGCGTCCAGGTGCACCTTGATGTGGATGTGCGGGGTGCGGCCCTCGTACCAGCCCGGCCAGATGGTCTTGAAGGCGACCTTGCCGGCGCTGTCGCTGATCTGCGCGCCGCGCAGGAAGGTCGCGCCCTTGGCGGCGGTCTTGTGGTCGTCGCCTTGGCCCTCGTAGCCGGAGTAGATCCCCTGCGCGTCGCAGTGCCAGATATCGACCCGCGCGCCCTTCAGCGGCCGGCAGGCGCCGTCGACGACGGTCAGGGCCACGGTGACGGGCGCGCCCTTCCTGCCTTCGGTGATGTCGGCGCGGTCCAGCTTCGGGTCGAACCAGTAGGGACCCTGGGTGACCTGCGGGGTGATGGCGCAGACGCCCTCGGCGGCGACCGCCGGGCGCGAGCCCACGGCGACGGCGGCGAAGGGAACGGCGCTGGCGAGAGCCAGCAGGCCGCGACGGCTGGGAGAAACGGTAGTGGGCATCGGCGCTCCGAAACGAGAGGCCGCTCTTCTGACCGGACGATTGTGCCGCCGTATGTCCGGTTCTTGCGGGATTGCAACTCTGGCGGCGATCCTCCCCCTCTGGGGGAGGTGGCCCGGAGGGCCGGAGGGGGATCGGCGCAGGCCCCCTCAGTCGCTTCGCGACAGCTCCCCCAGAAGGGGAGCATCTTGTCGCCCACTACAGATACTTG
>NZ_JBWKNI010000014.1:0-137432 GCF_059415485.1 Caulobacter sp. GW821-FHT10C03
TGGGGGAGCTGTCGCGAAGCGACTGAGGGGGCTTGCGCGGCATAGGCCGGCGCTACCCCCTCCGGCCCTCTGGGCCACCTCCCCCAGAGGGGGAGGATTTGTCTTGCCGGATCAGGCGCTCGGCCGCGGCCCGGCCAGGCTGGTGTAGAACTCCGGACGGCGGTCGCGGAAGAAGCCCCAGGCGGCGCGGTGGGTGGTGAGGAAGTCGAGGTCGAAGCTGGCCTGGACCAGGCCCTCGTCGGCGCGGCCGAGTTCGCTGACCAGGTCGCCGCGATGGTCGGCGATGAACGACGAGCCGTAGAAGGTCTGGCCGCCGTTGGGATAGCCGTCCCAGGGCTCGAAGCCGATGCGGTTGGCGCCGACCACCGGGATCACGTTGCTGACCGCGTGGCCCTGCATGGCCCGCCGCCAGGGCAGGGCCGTGTCGAGGCTGGCGTCATGCGGCTCGCTGCCGATGGCGGTGGGGTAGAACAGGGCCTCGGCGCCCATCAGGGCCATGGCCCGGGCGGCCTCGGGGTACCACTGGTCCCAGCAGATGCCGACGCCCAGGCGGCCAAAGCGCGTGTCCCAGACCTTGAAGCCCGTGTCGCCCGGCCGGAAGTAGTACTTCTCCATGTAGCCGGGGCCGTCAGGGATGTGGCTCTTGCGGTAGACGCCCAGCAGGGAGCCGTCCGCGTCGGCCATCACCAGGCTGTTGAAGTAGTGCGGGCCCTCGCGCTCGAAGATCGAGATCGGGATGACCACGCCCAGTTCGCCGGCCAGGGGGGCGATGGCCTTGACCACCGGGTGCTCGCGCCACGGATGGGCCTCGGCGAACCAGCGCTCTTCCTGCGCGACGCAGAAGTACGGGCCCTGGAACAGCTCCGACGGCAGGATGACCTGCGCGCCCTTGGACGCGGCCTCGCGGATGAAGCCCTCGGTCTTCTTGATGTTGGCGTCCAGGTCCATGCCGTAGGAGGTCTGGATGGCGGCGACGCTGAGCGTGCGGGGCATGCGGACTTACTCCTCGGGTTCTTGCTGGCTGATGCAGTGGAACGAGCCGCCGCCCGTCAGGATCGCGGTCGAGGCCAGGCCGATGACCTGGCGCTCGGGGAACAGGCCCTTGATCACCTCGACGGCGAAGGCGCCGGATTCCTCGGCGTAGATCGGCACGATCACCGCCTCGTTGGCGATCAGGAAGTTCATGTGCGAGGCCGGGATCGGCTCGCCGTCCTCGTCGAGGATCCGGCCCGGCGAGGGGATGCGCACGACCTGCAGCGGCGAGCCGCGGCTGTCGGTCATGGCGCCCAGCAGGCGGGCGGTCTCGGCATAGACCTCGGCGTTGGGATCGTCGGCGCCGAAGGCCATCGGGCAGGCGACGACGCCCGGGGCGACGAAGCGGGCCAGGTTGTCGACGTGGCCGTCGGTGTGGTCGTTGAGCAGGCCATCGCCCAGCCACAGCACCTTCTTGGCGCCGAGCGCGGCGGCCAGGGCCGAGGTCGCGGAGGCTTCGTCCCAGCCTTCGTTGCGGTTTTCGTTCAGCACGCACTGGCGGGTGGTCAACACGGTGCCCAGGCCGTCGTGGTCGACGGCGCCGCCTTCGAGGATGAAGTCGTTGCGGACCAGCGGCGCGCCCGAGGCGGCGGCGATCTGCTCGGCGACGATGTCGTCGCCCTCCAGGTCGTACTTGCCGCCCCAGCCGTTGAACTTGAAGCCGGCGGCCGAAGCGCCGTCACCGCCGGCGGTGAAGATCGGGCCGGTGTCGCGCAGCCAGATGTCGCCGAACTGGCCGCGGACGATCTCGACGGTGGTGTCGGAGAGCAGGGCTTTCGCCGCTTCCTCGGCCTCGTCGCCGACGACCATCAGGCGCACGCGCTCGCCGCCCGGGCCGGCCAGGGCGCGGGCGAGGTCGGCGACCTCCTGTTGGGCCTGCTCGAGGTCTTCCTGCCAGAGCTCGCCATGGCTGGGGAAACCCAGCCACATGGCGCGGTGCGGAGCCCACTCGGCGGGAACGGTGAGGGTCATTTTCGAAAGCCTGGTCAACAAGAGGGGGCGCAGATGGCCCCTGGGGGTCGAAGGGTCAAGCGCGCCTTCTAGCAAATTGGTGCGACAAAAGAAAAAGGGCGGCTCCGAAGAGCCGCCCTTCCCCGTCTTGCGAAGCTTGCGGAGGCTTAGAAGCCGGCGCGGAGCGTCAGGGTCACCGTGCGCGGGGCGCCGATGTTGGCGAACGGACGGCTGTAGCCGGGCGCGCCCGGGGTCGCGCTCGTCTGGGTGCCGATGTTGCCGTAGTAGTTCTTGTCGAACACGTTGATCACGTTCAGCTGGACGTTCGAGTTCTTGTAACCGAAGCGCTCCAGCTCGAAGCGCACGTCCAGGTCCGTCGTGATGTAGGACGGAACCTTCAGGTCGTTGACGTCGGTGACCCAACGCTCGCCGACGTACTTGGTCTGGGCGCCCAGGGTCAGGCCCTCGAGGACTTCCCATTCCATGCGGTTCGAGAAGGTGACGTGCGGGGTCTCGACGATTTCCTTGCCCTTGGTGGCGGCGAAGGTCGTCGAGGTGATGGCGATGTTATCCTGCACTTCGCTGTCGTTGTACGAGAACGAGAAGTAGGCCGCCAGGTACTCCACCGGCTTGAAGCCGACCGAGGCGTCGAAGCCGTACTGCTTCACCTTGCCGACGTTGCGGTCGATGTTCAGGCCCAGGTCCTGATCGTACGAGCTGACGATCCGGTTTTCGAACTGGGTCGCCCAGGCGCTGGCCGAAGCGATGATCGCACCGCTCTGGTAGCGATAGCCGCCTTCGAAGGTGGTGCTGGTTTCCGGCTGGACGGTCGCGTTGCCGATCGAGCCGTTGGCCAGGCGCAGCACGGTGTACAGGTTGTCGGTACGCGGCAGCGAGGTCGATTCCGCGTAGCTGCCGTAGATCGAGCTGGCTTCACCGAAGCGGTAGGTCGCGCCGATGTTCGGCAGCACGTCGTCGTACTTCAGGGTCTTGGAGTAGGGAGCGATGTACTGGGTGGTGCCACCATCGAACGTCACGTTGCCGTTGGCCAGCGGGGTGCTGGGCGTTTCGGTGGTGCAGCGCACGGTGCTCGAAGCGTTCTGCGAGTAGCAGAACTGGTTCAGTTCACGCTTGAAGAACGGCGCGCGCAGGCCGACGCTGACGTTCAGGTTGTCTTCCAGGAACTTGCCCCGGTACTCGACGCTGACCTGGTTCAGGGTGGCGATCGAGAAGCGGTCGCGAGCGCGCATGAAGCTCTTGCCGTCGGCCGTCACGATCTTGTCGCCGTGGCCGTCCTTGCCGCCGAACCAGCTCTGGTAGGTCGGGGTGTCGCCCTGGTCGATGAAGCTGTACTCGCCGGTCTGGCGGTGACGGCCGTAGTCGAGGGTGTAGCCGACGCGGATGGCGTTGTTGTCGTTCAGCTTCCAGATCAGCGAGGTGAGCAGGCCGTAACGACGGGTGTTGGTGTTGCTCGGGTTCATGACCCGCACCGTGTCGTTGGTGTCGCCGTCGCCGTTCAGGTCAACGCCGGCCGTGAGCAGCGAAGCCGTGGTCTGGGCGCCGAGAAGCTGACGGGTCGAGGTCGAGCAGGCGCTGGTGGCTTGCGCGCTGGTCGGGGCGGCCGTCACGGTCGGGTTGGCCGCGAAGTAAGCGGCGCGGCAGCTTTCCGACAGGGTGGTGTTCTGGGTGCCGCCGTTGGCCAGGGTGTACTGGAACGACGGGTCGACGGTCAGGGTGAAGCCGTTGCCGAGCGTGAACTTCGACTGACCGCGGATGTTGCCGGTGTTCGACGGATTGACGCGCAGGTTGTAGAAGCTCGAGTTGGTCGAGGCCGAGTCGAGGTCGATGTCGCCGGTGACGCCGGTGCCGCCGGCGCGAGAGGTCGGCGCAACGTAAGCCGTCGCGAAATCGACGCTCCAGCCGGCCGTGTCGACTTCGTTAGGCAGCGACGCCGTCGCGGTCCGCAGGCTCGGGCCGTAGTAGGCGTTGTTGCGGTTGACGTTGTAGTGCGCGGCCAGGCTGATGAAGTCGGTGCCGTCGCCGATCGGCTGATAGATCTTGGCGTTGATCTGGCGCTTGTAGATTTCGCCTTCGCCCTTGAACTTGTCGTACTTCTGGTACGAGCCTTCCACCCACATGCGGGTGCCCCAGGGGCCGACTTCGCCGCTTTGGACCATGGCCGCGTAGCGCTGGTAGTCGAAGCTGCCGACGCTGGCCTGGACCCAGGCGCCGCGCTCCTTGGAGGGCGTCAGGGTCGAGATGCCGATGGTGCCGCCGGTGCTGGCCGCGGTCGGGCTGTCGACGTCGGTCGAGCCGGTGTTGACCGAGGCGCTGCCGATGATTTCAGAGTCGGGCAGCTGGTTGGTGTAGGTCGCGTAGTTGCCGGTGTCGTTCAGCGGCATGCCGTCGAAGGTCAGGGCGACGCGGTTGCCGTCGAAGCCGTGCAGACGGATGTTGCCGCCCGACGAGCCGTACGGGTCGTTGTTGGTGAAGTTCAGGCCCGGCACCAGGATGTTCAGCGACTGGATGACGGTCTGGCCGGGAACCTGGGTCTGCAGGAATTCCTGCGACACCGTGGTGCGGCTCTTGGCGACCGTCTCGGCGGTGATCATGCCATCGACCGTCTTCGGACGGGTGCTGGCGGTGACGACGATCGAGTCCAGTTCGGTCGAGGCGGTCGACTGAGCCATGGCGGCGGTCGCCGCCAGCAGGCTGCCGACCAGCGCGGTCGACGCCAGACAGGCGATTTTTTTCGTGTTCATTCCAATGATCCCCTCATTCTTTGACGCTAGTTCGGAAAAACGAGCATCGAACCGCATCGTTTGGGCGGTGTAGCGAAACATTTAGAAGGTTTGGTGACGGAAAGGCCACGATGGCCCAGAATCTGCCACATCGATCAGTCGCTTGCGGAACAATTGGTCAGATTTCCCTTACTTCGCTAAGAAGCGCGTCATGACCGCGTCCCCCTACGCCGCCGAAGATTCCGCAGCCCGCGCGTGGCGCCTGACCCTGATCGGCGTCGCCCTGCTGACGATCGTCCGGGTACTGGCGATTTTTTCGACGCCGCTGGAGCTGTACCCCGACGAGGCCCAGTACTGGCTTTGGTCGCGGACCCTGGATTTCGGCTACTATTCCAAGCCGCCGATGATCGCCTGGGTGATCTGGCTGACCACGACGATCGGCGGCGACACCGAAGGCTGGCTGCGGCTGGGCGCGCCGCTGCTGCACGGCGCCACCGCGCTGATCGTCCACCGCATCGCCCGCCGCCTGTACGGCGGCTGGACCGGCCTGGCCGCCGCCGGCGTCTACGCCCTGATGCCGGGCGTGCAGCTGTCGTCGGGCGTGATCGGCACCGACGCGCCGCTGCTGTTCTTCCTGGCCCTGACCATCTGGGCCTATGTCTCGCTGCCGGCGGCCAAGACCCCGCGCGAGCGCCTGCTGACCGCCGCCGGCCTGGGCGCGGCCCTGGGCCTGGCCTTCCTGTCGAAATACGCGGCGATCTACGTGCTGTTCAGCATCGGCGCGCACCTCGCCTTGTCACGCGAAGCCCGCAAGGTCTGGACCTGGCCGATGGGCCTGGCCTTCTTCGGCGTGCTGATCGCCGTCTTCGCGCCCAACCTGATCTGGAACGCGGCCCACAAGTTCGCCACGGTCGAGCACACCGCCGCCAACGCCAACTGGGGCGCCAAGTCGCTGTTCAATCCGCGCGAGCTGGTCGAGTTCGTCGGCTCGCAGTTCGGGGTGTTCGGCCCCCTGCCCTTCGGCGTGCTGCTGGGCGGCGGGATCGTTCTGGCGGTGAAGAAGCGCCTGCAGGCCGCCGACGTGCTGCTGCTGTGCTTTGTTCTGCCGCCGCTGCTGACCGTGGCCGGCCAGGCCTTCGTCAGCCGCGCCAACGCCAACTGGGCGGCCGCCGCCTATGTCGCCGGCTCGGTGCTGGTCGCCGGCTGGATGGTGCGCTGGAGCGCCAAGCGCTGGCTGGCCGGGGGCCTGGCCCTGCAGGCCGCCTTCGCCGCCCTGTTCCTGGCCTGCCTGATCAGCCCGCGCCTGGCCGACGGCATTGGTCTCGCCAACAGCTTCAAGCGGGTGCGCGGCTGGGACCAGACGGTGCAGGCGATCATCAACCGCGCCCGCGAGGAGCAGGCCGGGCAGCGCCTGACCTCGGTGGCCGTCGACGACCGCTTCCTGTTCAACGTGGCCGCCTATTACGGGCGCGACTACTGGGGCACGGTCGGCGCCCCGCCGCTGCGCATCTGGGTGCACGAGGCCCATCCGCAGAACCAGGCCGAGACCGAGGCCCCGATGACCGCCGCCTACGGCCAGCGCACGCTGATCGCCAGCCTGGAGGGGGTCTACAAGGCCAAGATCGAGCAGGACTTCAAGGCCACCTCGGGCGACGAGATCGTCCGTGTGCGGCTCGACCGCAAGCGCGTGCGGCGGACGGACCTGTTCATCGCCGAGGGCTTCGCGCCGGTGGCCCGCGACCCGAAGACGGGCCTGCCGCCGGATCCGGAGAAGGGTGGTTCTACGGCGCGGTGAGGCTTCGCGGGCGTGGATCGATAAACCCGTAAAACCCCCGCGAAAGCGGGGGCCCAGGTGTTTTATCGTCGAGCGCCGCGGGTTTCAGAAAAAGCCTGGGTCCCCGCTTTCGCGGGGATTTTACGGAAAATAAAAAAGGCTCCCTCTTCGGAGGGAGCCTTTTTTGATCCTAGTCCTTCATCCGCCAGGTCGCGCCGGTCGGGCTGTCCATGACCACGACGCCGAGGGCGTCGAGGTCGCCGCGGATGGCGTCGGCGGCGGTCCAGTCCTTGGCGGCGCGGGCGGCGACGCGGCGGGCCAGCAGGTCTTCGACCTGGGCCTTGAGGTCGTCGGAGGCGTCGCCCTCGAACCAGGCGTCGGGATCGGCCTGCAGGAAGCCCAGCAGGGCGCCGGCCTCGAGCAGGCGCGACTTGTGGATGGCCACCTCGGTCAGGTCGCCGGCGGTGACGGCCTTCTCGATGGCGCTCGACACCTCGAACAGCTTGGCGACGGCGGCGGGGGTGTTGAGGTCGTCGCAGAGGGCGTCCATCACCTCCTGGGGGGCCTCGACGGCCTGGTCGGCGACGACGTCCTTGGCGCGGCGCAGGGCGCCGTAGAGGCGGTCCAGCGACTTCTTGCTCTGCTCGAGCAGCTCGGGCGTCCAGTCCAGCGGCTGGCGGTAGTGGGCCGACAGCAGGGCCCAGCGCACCACCTCGCCCGGCGTGGTCTTCACCAGCTCGTGCGGGATGATGACGTTGCCCAGGCTCTTGGACATCTTCTCGCCGTCCATGTCGAGGAAGCCGTTGTGCATCCAGTAGCGGGCGTAGGTCGGCAGGCCGTGGGCGCAGCGCCCTTGCGCCACCTCGTTCTCATGGTGGGGGAACTGCAGGTCGATGCCGCCGGCGTGGATGTCGATCGGCAGGCCCAGCTGCTTGTCGATCATCGCCGAGCACTCGATGTGCCAGCCCGGACGGCCCGCGCCCCAGGGGCTTTGCCACTCGGGCTCGTTTTCCTTGGACGGCTTCCACAGCACGAAGTCGGCCGGGTGGCGCTTGTAGGGGGCGACCTCGACGCGGGCGCCGGCGATCATGTCGTCCAGCGGCCTGCCGGAGAGCTGGCCGTAGTCGGCGAAGCTCTGGGTGTCGAACAGCACGTGGCCCTCGGCGGCGTAGGCCGAGCCATTGTCGACCAGCTTGCCGATCATCTCGACGATGGCGTCGATGTGGTCGGTGGCCTTGGGCTCCAGCGTCGGGCGCAGGGCTCCGAGGGCGTCGGCGTCCTCGTGATAGGCGGCGAGATAGCGGTCGGTGATGACCTTGATCTCGACGCCCTCGTCGGCGGCCTTCTTGTTGATCTTGTCGTCCACGTCGGTGACGTTGCGGGCATAGACCACCGCCTCGTCGCCGAATTCGTGGCGCAGCAGGCGGAACAGCACGTCGAAGGCCACCACCGGACGGAAGTTGCCGATGTGGGCGTAGCCGTAGACCGTCGGTCCGCAGACATACATCGTCACCCGGTCGCGATCGGCGGGAACGAAGTCGCGCTTCTCGCGCGCCATGGTGTCGTAGAGCCTGATGGTCATGAAAACTCGGTCGCCTTGACGCAGCGGAAGGGTGTTGTCGGAACGAAAAACCGGACCCATATAGCGGGGAGCGAGCCTTCGAACCACGTCTTTGCGACGTGAGAGGCGCGCCCTTTAACGGGTGGCACGCGTAATTCCGGGGCGAACGGCGCTCCGGCGCAACTCAGCCCGTGGAAAGCCCCCTTCGAAAACATGGACGCACTGACCCGCGAGCGAACCCTGATCGGCCCCAATCTGTCGCAATTTGGCGACAACGCCGGTCTTGATCTTGAACCCGCCCAGCGCCCCAGCCGAGACGAGGCCATGGCCGCGGTGCGGACCCTGCTGGCCTGGGCCGGCGACAACCCCGACCGCGAGGGCCTGCTCGACACGCCCCAGCGCGTGGTCGACGCCTATGGCGAGTGGTTCGCCGGCTATACGGGCGACCCGGCCAAGGAGCTGTCGCGCACCTTCGAGGACGTGCAGGGCTATGACGACATGGTCATGCTGCGCGGCATCGACGTGCAGAGCCACTGCGAGCACCACATGGCGCCGTTCCTGGGCAAGGCCTGGGTGGCCTACATGCCCACCGGCAAGGTCGTGGGCCTGTCGAAGCTGGCGCGCCTGGTCGAGATCTTCGCCAAGCGCCTGCAGACCCAGGAAACCATGACCATGCAGGTCGCCGACGCCATCGAGGACCACCTCTCGGCGGCCGGCGTCGCCGTGCTGATCGACGCCGAGCATCAGTGCATGAGCACCCGCGGCGTGCACCACCACGACGTCTCGACCATCACCACCCAGTTCCGCGGCGTGTTCAAGACCGACAAGGTCTTGCAGCAGCGGTTCATGGATCTGGTGACCCGCAAATAACCCCTCTCCCCTTGCGGGAGAGGGTGGCCCCCGCGAAGGCGGGGGTCGGGTGAGGGGTCGCACGAACAGAAACGCCGCGACGGCCGATCGGCTGTCGCGGCGTTTTGCGTCTGAGAGACCCCTCATCCGTCGGCTTCGCCGACACCTTCTCCCGCAAGGGGAGAAGGATCCTAGCTGCGCTCGTAGGCCAGGAGTTCCGCCTCGCCGGCGCTGGTGATGATCCAGCCGGTGCGGCCGCGCTCGGCCAGGCCCAGTTCGGTGAGGCCGCGGGCGTCGGCGATGTTGATCCAGTCGACGTCGTGGCCCTGCTTCTTGCGGGCGAGATTGCGCAGGGCCGTCACCTGCTCGGGCGAGAGCGCCATCCTATTGGCCGCCCGACAGCGGGTTGGGCGCGACGGCGGCGCGGACGGCGAACGCCCCCAGGCGCTGCTGCAGCCGCACCACCTCGGCCGTCAGGTCGCCGACCTCGGCCTGGAGCTGGGCGTTGCGGCGCTTGAGATACTCGTTCTCCCGCTGGATGCGGTCGGTTTCCTCAGTCATCGGAGCCCTCCAGGCGGGGCGGGCGAGCCGCGGCGCTGCAACGCGCCACCCAGCCCTGTCCGCGCTCACGCGTCATCTGCATGACCGTGAAGTCCTGGATGCCGCCGTCGGGCGAGCCCAGGGTGTAGATGTCGCCGATGACCGGCGGGGTGGCCAGCTGGCCGCCGATCGTGACGCTGAGCGCCTCGTCCCGCCAGCCGTAGGTGATCTCGTAGTCGTGGCGCCCGAACGGCGCGCTTCCACTGACGCTGCGGGCGCTCATGAGCGCCGGCCAGGAGGAGGCGTCTTCGCGGCCTGGTCGGCCAGGCTGTCGTCGACATGGGCGCGCAGCCCCGCTTCCATCGCGCCCTTGGCGTCGGCGGCGGCGACCGGCTTGGCGAACGCGGCGGCGATGGCGCGATGCGCCAGCAGGCCGGCGGCGTTGAGGTCGGGCTGGAAACGGGCCGCATAGCGCCGCAGGACATCCGACAGGGCCAGCAGGCGAAGATCCCGCGACAGGCGCGGCGAACGCCCTTCGGCCTGCGAAGCGATCGGCGGGTCAGTCGGCGGGAAGCGGGACATCGAGGATCTCCAGGCGCGCGCCGACGCACGTCCTGGCGATAGGACGGCGCGCCGGACGTCGGCGGCGATGAACGAAAACGGCCTTGAACGAAAAGGCCCGCGAACGACGCCGGCATGAAACCGGCGGGCCGCCGAACCAGGTCGAGGTCGCCGCGAACGGAACCCCTTGGCGCGCTCTTCGGCGCATGGATCATCATAGCACGAAGCGGGCGATCCCGGCGGGATTTCTCCGGCTCGACGCGGCTGTCGGAGCGGCCCTCAGGCCGCCGCGCGGATGCCTTCGCGCAGGCGCTCGACGCAGGCGTCGAGGGGGCGGTGGACGAGGCTGACCAGGACGAAGCTGATCAGCATCAGCAAGTACCAGGCCCCCAGCTTCTCGATGGCGACCATATGCCAGCCGCCGGCCTGGCTGGGATAGATCCAGGCCCCGGCGAAGGTGCCCAGGTTCTCGGCGAACCAGATGAACAGCGCCACCAGCATCAGCCCCAGCAGCAGCGGCATGCGCCGCGCCTGGCGGTCGGGCGTGTAGACGATCCAGGTGCGGCCGAACAGCACCGCCGACAGCACGAAGAGGCCCAGGCGAATGTCGGTCACATAATGGTGGGTGAAGAAGTTGACGTAGACCAGCACCGCCAGGATGTGGGCGCTCCAGAACGGCGGGTACTTCACGAAGGTGAAGTCGAACAGCCGCCAGGCGCGGGCGATGTAGCTGCCGACGCAGGCGTACATGAAGCCGGTGAACAGCGGCACGTCGCCGATCCGCAGCACGCTGTCTTCCGGATAGACCCAGGAGCCGTGGGCGGTCTTGAAGATCTCCATGGCCGTGCCGACCAGGTGGAAGATCAGGATCACCGCCGCCTCGTCCCAGCGCTCGAGCTTGAGCAGCAGCAGGGCCGCCTGGATGGCGACCGAGGCGATGACGAGGAAGTCGTAGCGCGCCAGCGCCGCGTCCTTGGGCCAGAACAGGAAGGTGCCGACCAGCAGGGCCAGCATCAGGCCGCCGAACAAGCACGCCCAAGCCTGTTTCAGGCCGAACAACAGGAATTCGTAGGCCCTGGCGTTGGCCTTCGAGCGCTCCGCCCAGGGCCGCGCCCAGCGGTCCAAAACCGCCACGCCGCCCTTGATCCTGGACTTGAGGTCCATCGTCCCGTCTTTTCCCGTCCCCCGCCGGATGCGGGAGGCTAGCCCAAACCGGGGGTGTTGCGCCATATGTCTTTGATGACCAGCGCCTTCTTCCCCTCCGCCCCCGACAAGCAAGCCCTGGAACGGGGGCCGGCCCTGGCCCCGCGCTTCGACGCCGCCGGCCTGGTGGCGGCGGTGGCCCAGCACGCCGACACCGGCGAGATCCTGATGCTGGCCTGGATGAACGACGAAGCCCTAAAACTCACCCTGGAGACGGGCGTCGCCCACTATTTCAGCCGTTCGCGAAACGGCCTGTGGAAGAAGGGCGAGACCAGCGGCCAGCTGCAGATCGTCAGCGAGGTCCGCGTCGACTGCGACCAGGACGCCGTGGTGATCAAGGTGCGCCCGCAGGGCGACGGCGGCGCCTGCCACGTCGGCTTCCGTTCGTGCTTCTATCGCGTCTGGGAGAACGGCCAGCTGGTCGAGCGGGAGGAAGAGCACGTCCATGACCACGCCTGAGGCCCTCGTCGCCTTCACCCTGGCCGCGTCCCTGCTGACCATCACGCCCGGGCTCGACACGGCCCTGGTGCTGCGCAGCGCCGCCACCGAAGGCCCGCGCCGCGCGGCCGCGGCGGCCATGGGCATCGGCGTGGGCTGCCTGATCTGGGGCATGGCCGCGGCCTTCGGGGCCGGGGCGCTGCTGACCGCGTCCGAGCTGGCCTATACGGCGCTGAAGTGGGCGGGCGCGGCCTATCTGGTGTGGATGGGCGTGAAGATGCTGATCAAGCCCCGCGACCGCTTCGAGCCGGGCGCGGTGTCGCCCACCGGCGGCGGCATCGCGGACTCGTTCCGGCGCGGCCTGTTCACCAACCTGCTCAATCCCAAGGTCGGGGTGTTCTACATCTCGTTCCTGCCCCAGTTCATCCCGACGGGCGCCAATCCCGGCGTGTTCGGCACGCTGCTGGCGGGGATCCACGTGCTGCTGGGCCTGGCCTGGGCCGGCCTGCTGATCGCCGCCACAGCGCCGCTGGCCGGCCTGCTGCGGGAAGCCGCCGTGGTGCGGTGGCTGGACCGGATCAGCGGCGGGGTGTTCATCGCGTTTGGGCTGCGGCTGGCGCTGGAGCGGCGGTAGGAAATCCCTCTCCCCTTGCGGGAGAGGGTGGCCTGCGCAGCAGGTCGGGTGAGGGGTCTCTCAGACCTCGAAGCTGCGTGCGACGGCCAGACCGGATGAAGCGTCTCCGATCTGAGAGACCCCTCATCCGTCGGCTTCGCCGCCACCTTCTCCCGCAAGGGGAGAAGGATCAGATTTCGCTCAGCGCCTTGACCCCGCCGCCATCCGCCGGGGTGACCACGAACGTCTTCAGCACGCTGGTCGTGTAGTCGGTCGACAGGATGGTCGAGACGGCGATCAGTTCGCCGGTCGCCTTGCCCTTTTCCAGCGTCAGCAGGACGAAGCCCTTGGCGCTGGGGTGGGCGTATTTCACTTCCTTGTTGCGCTGGACGAAGGCCTCGCCGATCGGGGCGCCGGGCATGATGTCGCCGTAGCCGGGCGAGGTGACCGAGGTGGCCCCGAACTCGGCGGCGACGCGGGTCGAGCCGGCGTCGTCCCACAGCTCGTTGGCCCAGAACATGTGGCTGTCGCCGGCCAGGACGATCGGGGTCGCCTGGCTGGCCTTGAAGATGTCGTAGACCCGCTGGCGATCGACCGGATAGCCGTCCCAGGCGTCGAGGTTGGAGGGGATGTCGAAGGCCGACATGGCCACGCCCCCGGCCACCCGGCCGCGGGCGTATTCGGGCAGGGCCGCCAGCATGGCGTCGAACTTCTCGTCGCCCATCGTGGCCTTGAGGTTGGGCGGGGCGACGCGGGCCATGACCACCTGGTTGCCCAGCACCTGCCAGGCGGTGCCGGCCTTGACCGAGGCGTCGACCTCGCGGGCCAGCCACTGCTCCTGGCCCTCGCCCATCATCCGGCGCGAGGGATCCTTCCACTTGGCGACGAAGGCGGCGATGTCGGGCTTGCCGTCGGCGGTCTTGGGCAGGTCGCGCTCGTAGGTCAGCTGCTCGGTGCGGGCGGTCAGGCGGGTCTCGACCATCAGGAGGGTCGCGACGTCGCCGAACTGGAAGCGGCGCCAGGCGGCCTCGGGCAGGGTTCCGCTGGACGGCTCGCGGATCGGCATCCACTCGTAATAGGCCTTGAGCGCGGCGGCCTTGCGCGCGGCCCAGTCGCCTTCGCCCTTGTCCGGATCATGATTTTCCGCCCCGCCGACCCAGCTGTCGTTGGCGGTCTCGTGGTCGTCCCAGACGACGATCCACGGCGCCCGGGCGTGGGCGGCCTGCAGCATCGGGTCGGTCTTGTAGAGGGCGTGGCGGCGGCGATAGTCCGACAGGCTGACGATCTCGTGCGGCGGATCCGGCTGGCGCTGGGCGGCGACCGGCGAGCTCATGCCGTAGTCCTTGGGCCCGCCGCCATATTCGTAGATGTAGTCGCCCAGGTGCAGCACGGCGTCGACGCGCGGCAGCTTGGCGATGGCGTCGTAGGCGTTGAAGTAGCCGTTCGGATAGAGCGAGCAGGAGGTGACGGCCAGGACCACGTCCTTGACGCCGCTCTGCGGCAGGGTGCGGGTCGCGCCCGTGATCCCCTCGCCGACCGGCTTGCCGGCCTTCAGGACGCGGAAGCGGTAGTGATAGTCCGTGCCCGGCTTCAGGCCCGTGGCGTCGATCTTCACGGTCCAGTCGCGGCCGGCGTCGGTCAGCGTCCGGCCCTGGGCGACGAGGGTCTTGAAGTCCGGATCGGTCGCCACTTCCCAGCGGACGGCGACTGGAGCGGCGGCGCCACCTGCCGTCGCGCCTTGGGGCGTGACGCGGGTCCAGAGGATGACGCGGTCGGCCAGCGGGTCGCCCGAGGCCAGGCCGTGCAGGAACTTCACCTCGCCCTCGAAGGGCTTGGGAGCGGCGGCGGCGACCGGCGTGGCCGCGCCCGTGCCGAGCAGGGCCAGAAGCCCGCGACGATCGATCTTCATTGTACGCACTCCCCGACGGGACGCCCACGGCGTCTGCAAGCGGCGTTAGCGACGAGCGGCGACAGACATGTGACGCACGCCGTTCGCTCGGCGGTTTCTTGTGACCGACACTGACAATCGCCGGCCTCCCAAACTTTTCAACCCCGCCCGTGCTGCGGAGACCTTGGGGAGCGGTCACCGAAACCCTCTCTCATGGAGAGAGGGGTTTCAGGCCCGCCGCAGCGGCGCGGGTCCGCGATAGAGCCGCCGCCAGACCCATTCCAGCGGACCCATGGTGAAGCGATCGAGCCACCACCGCGACCACAGGATCTGGACGATCCAGATGGCGACGACGATCAGGGCCAGGGCCGGGCGGTCCAGGCGCGCGTAGAGGCCAAGGCCGCGTCCGCCGTAGAAGATGGCGGTCATGATCAAGGACTGGGAAAGGTAGTTGGTGAAGGCCATCTGGCCGACCGGGGCCAGCACGGCGGGGATCTTCCGCCAGAAACCGGTCGAGCCGGCCGCCAGGGCCATCAGACCGACATAGGCCAGGGTGGTCAGGGGGGCGGTGATGGTCTGCACGGCGCTGGCCAGGTTCAGCAGCCGCTCGGGCAGCCCGCCCAGCACCAAGGCGAAATAGATCCAGCCGGTGGCCGCCAGGGCCGCCAGGCCGACGGCGATCAGCACGCCGTAGGTGCGCCGCGAGGCCTCGCCGGTGAACACGCCGGTCTTGAAGGCGCCCAGGCCGATCATCATCAGGCTGGTCGTCAGCAGGAAGATGATCGGTTCGGCCAGCAGCCCCTCCAGCCGCTCGCGGGCGTTGGCGGCCAGGGAATGCAGGAAGTCGCCGCGATAGGCCGCGATCGCCGCGGCCGACCTGGCGGCCTCGCGGGCGGCTTCCACCGGGGCCTGGGCGTCGCCGCCGACCAGGGCGATAGCCAGGCCCGTCAGCACGGCGAAGACCAGCCAGAGGCCGACGCCCCAGCCCAGCAGCCGCCGCGCCGACCACGACCGCGCCTGGCCCACGGCGAAGCCGGCCAGGGCGTAGCTGAGCAGCACGTCGCCCCACCAGATCGCGAAGCCGTGGGCGATCCCGAACGCCAGCAGCCAGAAAAGGCGCCGATGCAGCAGGCGATCGCCCTTGGGCGACCGCTCGCCGCCGACCAGGAACATCGAGATCCCGAACAGCATGGCGAACAGGGTGACGAACTTGCGCTGGAACAGCCACTGGGTGACCAGCCAGACCGACAGGGTGTCGGTCCCCGTCCCGAACGGCCAGTGCAGCACGCTCTCGGCCACCACGCTGGGAAAGGCGAAGTCGGGCGCGTTGCACAGCAGTATGCCCAGCACGCCGAGGCCGCGCAGCGCGTCGAGCAGGAGGATGCGGTCTTTGTCGGCGGCCATGCGGCGCTTGCCCCGGTTGTTGCCGGGCGATGGTGACGGGCTTCGCGGACGACGTCAGCCGGTTCCTTCTCCCCTTGCGGGAGAAGGTGGCGACGAAGTCGACGGATGAGGGGTCGCACACACGGAAACGCCGCGACAGCGGATCGGCTGTCGCGGCGTTCGATGTCTGAGAGACCCCTCACCCGACCCCGCTCCGCGGGGCCACCCTCTCCCACAAGGGGAGAGGGACTTGCCGATCAGCCCTGAACCGACAGCTCGCGCAGCGCCGCGTTTGCGATGGTGAGCTTGGCGAAGGTCCAGCCGCCGCCGGCCTGTTCGATGTCTTCCACCGTGCGCTTGGCGGCCTTGACGCGGTCGGCGCGCAGGGCGGCCCACGAGGTCACGGCGGCCTTGGCCGAGCTCTCGTCATCGCCGGCCTGGGCGTTGGCGGCGAACTTCAGAACCGCCTGGGTGATGGCGGCCTGCTCGAACAGCAGGTCCTCGATCAGGCGACGGACGGCCAGGCGCTCGAAGCTGTCGCCGCCGACGAACTGGCCGGCCGCCCAGCGCAGGCGGTCGAAGCCCAGCGCCGCGCCGACCTGGTGGTAGAGACGGGCGACGTTCTCGACGCTCCAGCTGGAGGCGTTGCCGATGTCGACGAGGTCGGCGGCCGTGGTCGTCGGCTGCAGGGCCGCGACCGCTTCGGCCAGGGCCTGGGGCGCGCCGTCGGCGACATAGGCCTTGGCGCGCTTGGCCGTGGTCTTCTGCTCGAAGCCCGACAGGATCGTCGGGGTCAGGCTCTTGAGGGCGGCGACCGACGGACCGTAGGCCTCGACCAGCTGCTTGACGCTGGACTTGTCGCGGAAGGCCCGACGGGCCAGCCAGAAGGTCAGGCTGCGCAGGGCGTAGGCCAGAGCCTTGTAGAGGGCGGTCTGGCCGTCGGCGCCGGCCTGGTTGTCCAGGGCCGAGACCTGGTCCCACAGGGCGTCGATCCCGAGGATCTCGCGGGCGGCGGCGAAGCCGACCACCAGGGCCTCGACGTCGCAGCCGGCGGCGGCCTTCAGGCGGCTCGGGAAGGTCGGGCCGCACATGTTGACCATCTGGTTGCCGACCACCGTGGCGATGATCTCGCGCTTCAAGCGGTGCTTCTGCATGGCGTCGGCATAGACGCCCAGCGCCTTGGGGAAGTAGCCGTGCAGGGTGGCCTGGAACCAGGGATCGTCCGGGGCGCGCGAGGCGATGATCTCGTCGAAGAGGTCGAGCTTGCCGTAGGCCAGCAGCACGGCCAGCTCCGGACGGGTCAGGCCCTTCTTGGCCTGGGCGCGGTCGGCCAGGACGGCGGCCTCGGGCAGGCCCTCGACCTTGCGGTCGAGACGGCCGCGACCTTCCAGCTCGCTCATGAAGCGGGCGTGGGAGTCGAGCTCCTCGACGCTGTCGCTTTCCAGCAGGGTCAGCGCCAGGGTCTGGTCGTAGTTGTGCTCCAGCACGTGATGGGCGACGTCGTCGGTCATCGAGGCCAGCAGGGTGTTGCGGCTGGGACGCGTAAGGTCGCCCGAGCGCTCCAGCAGGCCCGTGAGGATCTTGATGTTGACCTCGTGGTCGGAGCTGTCGACGCCGGCGCTGTTGTCGATGGCGTCGGTGTTCAGGTGGCCAGAGGCTTGCGCGAACTCGATGCGGCCAGCCTGGGTCAGGCCCAGATTGGCGCCCTCGCCCACCACCTTGACCCGCAGGTCCGAGCCGTTGACGCGGATGGCGTCGTTGGCCTTGTCGCCGGCGTCGGCGTTGGTTTCGCCCTTGGCCTTCACATAGGTGCCGATGCCGCCGAGATAGAGCAGCTCGGCGCGCGACTTGAGGATCGCGGTCATCAGCTCGGCCGGCGAGACGCTGGCGGCCTTGAGGTCGAGCATGGCCTGGACCTCGGGCGACAGCGGGATCTCCTTCTGGTTCCGGGGCACGATGGCCCCGCCCTTGGAAAGCTTGCTGGCGTCATAGTCGGCCCAGGACGAGCGCGGCAGCTTGAACATCCGGTCGCGCTCTTCCCACGAGATCGCGGGATCCGGATCGGGGTCGAGGAAGATGTGGCGATGGTCGAAGGCGGCCAGCAGCCGGGTCTGCTTGGACAGCAGCATGCCGTTGCCGAACACGTCGCCCGACATGTCGCCGACGCCCACGACGGTGAAGGGCTGGGACTGGATGTCCTTGCCCAGTTCGCGGAAGTGGCGCTTGACCGCTTCCCAGGCGCCGCGGGCGGTGATGCCCATGACCTTGTGGTCGTAGCCCACCGACCCACCCGACGCGAAAGCGTCGCCCAGCCAGAACCCGTAGGACTCCGCCACGCCGTTGGCGATGTCGGAGAAGGTGGCCGTGCCCTTGTCGGCGGCGACGACCAGATAGGGATCCTCGCCGTCGTGGACGACCACGGCGTCAGGCGCGATCACCTTGTTGTCGGCGTCGATGTTGTCGGTGATGTCGAGCAGGCCGAACAGGAAGGTCTTGTAGGCGCGGATGGCCTCGGCCTGGATGGCGTCGCGGTCGCCGCCGCGCGGCAGTTGCTTGGGATAGAAGCCGCCCTTGGAGCCGACCGGCACGATGACGGCGTTCTTGACCTGCTGGGCCTTCACCAGGCCGAGCACCTCGGTGCGGAAGTCGTCGCGGCGGTCGGACCAGCGCAGGCCGCCGCGGGCGACGGGACCGAAGCGCAGGTGCACGCCCTCGACGTGCGGGGCCGAGACGTAGATCTCGCGATAGGGCTTGGGCGCGGGCAGGTCGGCCAGTTCGCGCGAGGCGATCTTGAAGCTGATGTGCGGCTTGGGCGCGCCGTCCTCGGCCGTCTGGTAGAAGTTGGTGCGCTGGATCGCGCCCACGAGGGCGGCGATGCGGCGCAGGGCCCGGTCGGCGTCGAGGCTTTCGACCGCCTGCAGGGCCTCGGTGATCTTGTCGGCGACCGCGACGGCCTGCTCCTTGCGGGCCTCCAAGTCGGCGGCGATGGCCGGATCGAACTTGATGCGGAAGAGATCCAGGATCAGGCGGGCGACGCCGGGATTGTCGGCCAAGGCGGCTTCTTGCACCGCCTGCGACGGGTCCAGGCCCGTCTGCTGGCGGTAGCGGGCCAGGGCGCGGACCAGGGCGGCCTCGCGCCAGTCGACGCCCAGCTCCAGCACCAGGCGGTTGAAGCCGTCGCTTTCGGCGCGGCCGGTCCAGATGGCCACGAAGGCGGCCTCGAAGGCGCCCTTCACGTCGGCGAAGGCCAGGTGCTCGCCCTGCTCGTCGCGCAGCACGAACTCGTGCACCCAGGTCGGCGAGATCAGGCCGTCGACGATCGGCTTCAGCTTGAAGCCGTCCTCGATCAGGGCCTTGAGGCCCATGTGCTCGAGGATCGGCAGCACGTCGGCCAGGGGCGCGGCGGCGCCGGGGCGATAGAGCTTGAAGCGGAAGGTCAGGGCGTCGTCGCCCTCGCGGCGGAAGGCGCGCACGCGCACGGCCTCGCCGGACTTCAGGTCGTCGACGACGGCGATGTCGGCCAGGGCCTCGGGAGCGTCGTACTGGTCGCGATAGCCGGGCGGGAAGGCGCCGGCCCAGCGGGAGAGGGTGTCGACCACCGGACGGGTGGCGCCGCGCTCGCGGACGATGGCCTCGAAGCGGTCGTCCCAGGTGCGGGTGGTCTCGGCGATGGCCGCTTCCAGGGCCGCCAGATCCGGGTCGCCGTGCTGGCCCGGCTTGACGCCGAGGATGTAGTGCACGCGCGCCAGGGGGGCGTCGGAGAAGCTGGGATAGTAGGCCGAGACGCGGCCGTCGAAGGCCTGGCTGAGCAGCTCGCCGGCCCGCTGGCGCACGCCGGAGTCATAGCGCTCGCGCGGGACGAACAGCAGGGCCGAGATGAAGCGGTCGAACGGGTCGCGGCGGGTGAACAGGCGCACGCGCGGACGGTCGTAGAGGTGCAGCACGCCGAGCGCCATGGAGAGCAGGTCGCCCTCCTCGATCTGGAACAGCTCGTCGCGCGGCCAGGTCTCGAGGATGTTGCGCAGGCGCTTGCCGTTGTGGCTGTCAGGATCCTTGCCGGCCTGGTCGAGCACGTGCTCGACCTTGCGGCGGATCAGCGGCACCTCGTGGGCGGGGGTCTCGTAGGCCTCGGCGGTGAACAGGCCGACGAACCGGACCTCGCCCGAGGGCTTGCCGTCGGGGCCGTAGCGGCGGATGCCGACATAATCCATGTAGCCGCGGCGATGGACCTTGGAGCGCAGGTTCGACTTGGCGACGACCAGCGGCGCGCCGAGCAGCAGATGGTCGCGGACCTGGGGCGACAGGATCGCCGGCTCGCTTTCGCGGCGCAGGACGGTGCGGGTCTGGTCGCGCAGGACGCCCAGGCTGCCTTCCGGCTGGTACAGCGGTTCCTCGGCCGCGTAGCCGCCGTCGGCGGTGCGGGGATAGTCGTAGACCCGCGCGCCCAGGAACACGAAGTGGTCGCCTTCCAGCCAGTCGAGGAAGGCCAGGCCCTCGTTACGCTCTTCGGCGGGGAGGTCGACGCCCGCGCCGCGCAGCTCGTCGATCGTGCGGCGCATCAGGGCGCGCATGGCGTCGAAGTCGTCGACGGCCAGGTGAGCGTCGCCCAGGGCGTCGCGGACGGCGGTCAGCAGGGCCTGCTCGCGGTCCTGGCCGACGGGCTCGAGCCAGACCTGGATCAGCGAGCGGCGCTGGCCGGCCAGTTCGACCATCGGGTGGAACATGGCGCGCACCGAGAAGCCGGTCTCGGCGATGGCGCCCATGATGCTGTCGACGAGGAAGGGACGGTCGGGCTGGACGATCTCGAGCACGTCGCCGCCTTCGGCCGCGCGGACGCGCAGGGCCAGGGGCTGGTCGGCGGCGGATTCGGCGAAGCGCCAGAGTTCGGCGAGACCGGCGGCCACTTCGGCGGGTCCGACGCCGGGCAGTTCCTCGGCCGACCAGTCTTCCGACGCCAGGGCCGCGAACTGAGCCTGGGGCGGGGAAAGCGATCCGCCCAGCGCCGCGGCCAGGGCCGCGCTCAGAGCGTTGGACGCCTGCTGGTTCGCCTTGCGGTCATTTTCGCCGACCATGGGTATTTCCTCGCGAATTTTTGGCGACAACCTAGCCCTTTCCCACGCGCGTTCAACACACGCGCCTGAGAACCGAACAATATTTTGCCTAAACTGCCAAATTCCGAAGGATGCGCCACCCACATTTCTAGCCGAGCCGGATGACCGTTGATTGTTCGGAAATGCGGTCCGGAAACGGAAGCGCCGCCGGTGGGGGGAGACCGGCGGCGCAGGCCCGCCTTGGGGGGAGCGGCGGGCTGTTTCCGCTTACGACGCGCCAGGTAAAGCAGGCTGGCGTCGCGCGGGACCGGGGTGGGGGCTCCCGGTACGAGACTTAGATAGGCGCGCCTTTTCGGAATTTAAGCCCCTTTTTTCAAACTTGGCTTTTTTCTCGCCGAACCCTGTTTGGCAACGCCCGCCGGGCCGTGCTCGACGGCTTTCTCGCCGCTGGGATCGCCGTCTTCCGACAGCAGGATGGCGATCCAGCGGGTGCCGTCGAACTGGGCCAGGATCAGCATCACGGCCACGGTGAGGGGGGTGGACAGGAACATGCCGGTGACGCCCCACAGCGCGCCCCAGACGGCCAGCGACAGCAGCACCACCGTCGGGTCCATGTTCAGGCTGTCGCCCTGCATGCGCGGCAGCACGACGTTGCCGACCACGAAGTAGATCACCTGCAGGGCGGCGGCCAGGATGATGGCCGGCAGCAGGGTGTGATTGAACTGCACGAGAGCGAACAGCGGCGGCAGGATGCAGCCGACGGCCCCGCCCAGGATCGGGATGTAGCTGGCGATGAAGATCAGGAAGGCCCAGAAGAAGGCGTTGTCGAGCCCGACCAGGGCCATGACCGCCCAGGCGGCGATGGCGATGATCAGGCCGGTGACGGTCTGGATCCACAGGTACTGCTCCACCCCGTTGCGGATGCGCTGGAACAGGGCCATCGAGCGGTCGCGCTCGGCGTGGTGCGGGAACAGGGCGACGATCTTGCGCGAGAAGCCCCGGCGCGAGGCGACGATGAAGCCCAGATAGATCAGCACCAGCACGGCGTTGGAGGCGAAGTTCTGCAGGCTGCCGGCGACGGCGCCGACATATTGCTGCGGATTGAGCTGGGCGATCAGGTCGTCGATGGTCGGGGGCACCTGCACGCCCACCAGGCCGGTGACCTTGGCGATCACCTCGTTGAGGCGCGGGGCGTAGGCCTTGGCCTGGCCGACGAACTCGGCCCCGTTGTCGACCACGATCCACACCGAGCCGCCGAACAGCAGCAGCGACAGCAGGATCGCCATCGGCAGGGCCAGGCGCTGCGGGAACTTCGGCACCCGGTTGCTCAGCACCCGGGCGAAACTGTCGATCATCACCGCCAGGAAGGCGGCCAGGGCCAGCGGGGTGAGGATGTCGCGCGCGAAGTACATGGCCGCGCCGGCGGCCACCACCGCCAGGAAGACGACGGCGTTGCGGCTGGTGATCGAGGGCGGAGCGGTCGTCATCGACGGGAATCTCTTTTGACGTAAGTCTTGGGGACCATTGTTCAGCCGGAATGGCGAAGGACAAGGCTTAGAGCTAGGCTTAAGCCTCAATCATGTAGGGAAGTTGCGCATGACCCTGGAGATCGGCGACGGCGAGATCCTCATTGGGCTTGGTGAGGGGCCGGTCACACAGCGGCTGGACCGCTCCAACCGCCACGGCGTGGTGGCCGGTGCGACGGGCACCGGCAAGACGGTGACCCTGCAGATCATGGCCCAGGCCTTCGCCGACGCCGGGGTGCCGGTGTTCGCCGCCGACGTGAAGGGCGACCTCTCGGGCGTCGCCGCCCCGGGAACGCCCAACGAGAAGATGCTGGCCCGCGCCGCCTCGATGGATATCGCGCTCAGCCCCGGCGCGCCGCCGACCATCTTCTGGGACCTGTTCGGCGAGAAGGGTCACCCGATCCGGACCACCATCTCGGAGATGGGGCCGGTGCTGCTGTCGCGGCTGCTGGAGCTCAACGACGTGCAGGAAGGGGTGCTGACCATCACCTTCCACGTCGCCGACAAGGACGGCCTGCTGCTGCTGGACCTGAAGGATCTTCAGGCGGCGCTGAAATACGTGGCCGACCACGCCGCCGACATCGGCACGCAGTACGGCAACGTCTCGCCGGCCACGGTGGGCGCGATCCAGCGCAAGCTGCTGACCCTTCAGACGCAGGGCGCCGAGCACTTCTTCGGCGAGCCGGCCCTGAAGCTCTCCGACATCATGCGCATCGACGTGACGGGGCGCGGCTACGTCAACATCCTGGCGGCCGACAAGCTGATCCAGTCGCCCAAGCTCTATTCGACCTTCCTGCTGTGGCTGCTGTCGGAGCTGTTCGAGGAGCTGCCCGAGGTGGGCGATCCGGAGAAGCCCAAGCTCGTGTTCTTCTTCGACGAGGCGCACCTGCTGTTCAACGACGCGCCCAAGCCGCTGATCGAGAAGATCGAGCAGGTGGTGCGGCTGATCCGCTCCAAGGGCGTGGGCATCTATTTCGTCACCCAGAACCCGGCCGACATTCCCGACGCGGTGCTGGGCCAGCTGGGCGCCCGGGTGCAGCACGCCCTGCGCGCCTACACCCCCGCCGACCAGAAGGGGCTGAAGGCGGCGGCGCAGTCGTTCCGGGTCAATCCGGCCTTCGACACCGCCGAGACCATCCAGGCCCTGGGCGTGGGCGAGGCGCTGATCTCGGTGCTCGACGCCAAGGGCGCGCCGACCGTGGTGCAGAAAACCCTGATCCGCCCGCCGGCCTCGCGCCTAGGCCCGCTGACGCCGGAAGAACGCGCCGCCGCCGTCGCCAAGAGCCCGGTGGCCGGCCTCTACGACCAGGTGCAGGACCGCGCCTCGGCCTACGAGACCCTGCAAGGCCGCGCCGCCCAGGCCCAGAAGGACGCCGCCGCCGCGGAGGACGCGGCCGAGGCCGAGCGCCAGCGGGCGGCGAAAGAGAAGGTGCGCGAGCGCCAGCGGGCTCAGGAGGAACGCGAGGATGCGCGGGCTTCGCGGCCTCGGGCGTCGAACCGCCAGGGCATGGCCGAGACCTTCGCCAAGTCGCTGATCCGCACGGTGGCCAGCCAGGCGGGGCGGGAGATCATGCGCGGGCTGCTGGGGGGATTGAGCCGGAGGCGGTAGAAACCTCCCCCTCTGGGGGAGGCGGCCGAAGGCCGGTGGGGGGCCGTTTTCAGCTTGCCGTGCTTTGGCCGATTTCGCAGCCGCTCCCCCCACCGATCGCTGCGCGATCACCTCCCCCACAGGGGGAGATTCCTTGTGGTTTCCCTTCTCCCCTTGCGGGAGAAGGTGGCGGCCGAAGGCCGTCGGATGAGGGGTCGCACCCACGAAAAACGCCGCGACGGCTGATCGGCTGTCGCGGCGTTTCATGTTTGAGAGACCCCTCACCCGACCCTGCTCCGCAGGGCCACCCTCTCCCGCAAGGGGAGAGGGATCAGCGTCGGATGGCTTCGGCCAGCGCGCTTCGCAGCTGCTCTATCCGGAACGGCTTGCGCAGGACCGGCCACGGCGAGTCCTCCAGGGCGGCGGCCAGGCGGTCGCCGGCGTAGCCGGTGGTGAGGAGGACGGCCATGTCGGGGTCGCGCTGGACGGCGATGCGGGCCAGTTCGACGCCGCTGACGCCGCCGGGCATGACCAGATCCGACAGCAGCACGTCGAACGGCGGCTCGGCCTCCAGGCGCGCCAGGGCCGCGTGGCCGTGCTCGGCGACCACGACGATGCAGCCCATTTCCGACAGCGCGCCCTCGGTGATGGCCCGGACGCTGGCGTCGTCCTCGACCAGCAGCACGCGCACGCCGGACAGATCGGCCTCCGGACCGGCCTCGACGACGATCGCCCCCGCCGCCTCGGGCGCGGCGGCCGGCAGGTGCAGCGACACCGTCGTGCCTCGGCCCTCCTGGCTGTCGATGGTCACCGCCCCGCCGCACTGGCGCACGAAGCCGTAGACCTGGGCCAGGCCCAGGCCGGTGCCCTTGCCCACCTCCTTGGTGGTGAAGAACGGCTCGAACACCCGGCCCAGCACCTCGGGCGACATGCCGTGGCCGGTGTCGGTGACGGCGACCCGCACATAGTCGCCGGCCGGGGCCTCGCCCGCCTGGCCGTCAACCAGCGCCTCGGCGGTGACCGAGACGGTGATGGTCCCGGCGTCGGGGGTGGCGTCGACGGCGTTGACGACGAGGTTGAGCAGGGCCGCCTCGAACTGGGCGGCGTCGACGCGGCTGGCGCCGGCACGCGGATCGGCCTCGACCACCAGGGTCTTGGCGTCGCCGGCGGCGCGGCGGACCAGGGGCTCGACCTGCAGGATCAGGCCGGCGATGTCGACGACCTCGAGCTTGAGTTCCTGACTGCGCGAGAAGGCCAGGAGCTGGCGGGTCAGGCGCTCGCCGCGCTGGCCGGCCGCCAGGGCCGCCTCGCCCAGCCGCTGCACCCGGGCGACGTCGCCGGGCTTCTTGAGGATCATGTCGAGCCCGCCGACCATCACGGTCAGCAGGTTGTTGAAGTCGTGGGCCACCCCGCCGGTCAGGCGGCCGACCGTCTCCAGCCGCTGGGCCTGGGCGAGCGCCGCCTCGGCCTTGGCGCGCTCGGCGATGCTGGCCTCCAGGGCGGCGGTGCGCTCGACCACGCGGGCTTCGAGCTCAAGGGTGGTCTCGACCACCTCGGTGTTGTCGAAGCAGCTGCCGATATAGCCCTGGAACTGGCCGTAGGCGTCGTGGCGCGGGGCGCCGGCGCTGCTGATCCAGCGCCAGGCGCCGTCGGCGCGCTTCAGCCGGAAGGCGGCGCGGAACGGCTGGCGCAGCTTGGTGGCGGCCAGCACCTCGGCCTCGGCGGGACCCAGGTCGTCGGCATGGACGCCATGCGCCCAGCCCCTGCCCGTCTCCTCCTCCAGCGAGCGGCCGGTGAACTTCAGCCAGGCGTCGTTGAACCAGACGCAGTCGCCGTCGATGTCGGAGATCCAGATCATCACCGGGGCGGCGTTGGCCACGCCCCGGAACTGCTCCTCGCTGGTGCGCAGGGCGGCGGCGGCCTGGCGCTCGCGGGTCACGTCGCGGAAGGTGATGGCCAGGCCCTCGCTGATCCGCACGCCGGACGAGCGCACCCAGCGCGGCTCGCCGTCGATCACCCGCATCAGTTCCAGGTCGTCGGGACCGCCCTCGTCGAGCAGGCGCGTCAGGCGGACCAGCATCTGCTCGCCGGTGTCGTCGCGGAAGACGTCGCGCACCCGGCGGCCGGTCAGGGTGGAGATCCCCTTGGGCCGCATGGCCTGGGCGGCGGGGTTGGCGTAGGTCCAGCGGAAGTCGATGATCTGGCCGCCGCGGCGGATCGGCTCCAGGATGACGAAGGCGTCGAGCGAGGCCTCCTGGGCGATGCGGAACCGCTCCTCGGCCGCAAAACCGTTGCGCACCGCCAGCCGCAGGGCCGCGACGAACAGCACGATCAGGCCGGCGCTCACCGCGAAGGTCGCCAGCTGGGCGGCCTCGACGGCGTCCAGCGGTCCCATCCACAGCAGCTTGACCAGCAGGGCGCTGGCCCCGACCGCCAGCAGCCCGCCCCACAGGCCGCCGACCAGGGCGGCCAGCATCACCGCCACGAAGAACGGCGGGAAATTGCTCGGATGGTTGGTCAGGGCGACGGCGCCGACGCGCGCCGCGGCCGCCAGCCCCACGGCCAGGACCACGAGGCACAGCCGAAGGATCGGCCGATCGACGGACGAGGCGAAGCGGATCGCCGTCCGGCTCAGAAATTGGCCCATGCCGCCGCCCTAGATCACGCGCACACCCCCAGGAGGGCGCTTGGGCTAACGCCCCTCAGCGGTGAAGGTTCCGGCGGATCAGGCCGCGCCGCGAACCTTGACCTTCGGAGCCTTGGCGGCTTCAGGGAGGGGCTCGAACACGGCGGCGGCGCTGGCCAGGGTCCAGGCCGACAGGCTGTCGAGCGGACCCGGACGGCCGATGGCGTAGCCTTGCAGCTCGGCGCAGGCCTCGCCGCGCAGGAAGTCGATCTGCTCCTGGGTCTCGACGCCCTCGGCCACGACCGGGATCTCCAGGCTGCGGCCCAGGCCCAGCACGGCGCGCACGATGACGGTGGCGCGGTCGTGGCGGTGGATGTTCTCGACGAAGCTCTTGTCGATCTTGATCTTGTCGAACGGGAACGACTGCAGGGTCGACAGCGACGAGAAGCCTGTGCCGAAGTCGTCCATGGCGATGCGAACGCCCAGGGCCTTCAGACGGCGCAGGTTGTCGAGCGCGCGCTGGTAGTCCTTGAAGAGGGCGCTTTCGGTGATCTCCAGCTCCAGTCGCGAGGGCGACAGGCCGGTGGCGATCAGCACCTCGTGCACCAGGGTGGGCAGGTTGGGCTGGTTCAGCTGCAGCGGCGACAGGTTGACGGCGATGCGCAGCGGGCGGTCCCAGCTGGCGGCGTCGGCGCAGGCGCGGCGCAGGACCCACTCGCCCAGCTGGGTGATCAGGCCGTTCTCCTCGGCCACCGGAATGAAGTCGAGCGGCGGGACCATGCCGCGCACCGGGTGCTTCCAGCGGACCAGGGCCTCGAAGCCGCAGACCTCGCCGTCGGCGGCGCGGGCCAGCGGCTGGTAGAACACCACCAGCTCCTCGTCGGTGATCGCCTGGCGCAGCTCGCGGGCCAGGGTGCGGCGCTCGCGGATCGTCTCGTCCATCTCGCGCTTGAAGAAGCGATAGACGCCGCGGCCGCTTTCCTTGGCGCGGTAGAGGGCCATGTCGGCGTTGGCCAGCAAGGCCTCGGCGGTGCGGCCGTCGTCGGGGAACAGCGACACGCCGAGGCTCGCGCCCATGGCCAGGTCCTGGCCTTCGTAGACGGTGGGCAACGACAGCTGTTCCAGCACGTGGCCGGCCAGTTCGGCGGCGGCGGTCGGCTGGTCGCCGGCGGCGATCTGCACGATGATGAATTCGTCGCCGCCGAGGCGCGCGGCGAAGGACGGGGCGGTGACCGACTCCTGGAGGCGGCGCGCGGCCTCGACCAGCAGGGCGTCGCCCGCCAGGTGGCCGTGCAGGTCGTTGGCTTCCTTGAAGTGGTCGAGGTCGATGCAGACCAGGCCCAGGCTTTCGCCCGAGGCCTCGACGCGCTCGAGCGCGGCGGCCAGGCGCACCTGCAGCGAGTTGCGGTTGGGCAGGCCGGTCAGGCCGTCGTGTTCGGCGAGATAGCGGATCTTCTCCTCGGCCGAGCGGCGCTCGCGCAGGTCGCGGATGGCCAGCACGGTGAGGCCCGAGGTCTCGGTGCGGGCGCCGTCGTCCATCAGGCGCGAGAACACCTCGACCGGAATGGCGCGGCCGCCTTCGGGCGGCTGAAGCAGGCCTTCGCGGCGCACGCCCTCGCGGGAGGATTCCTTGCCGTCGAAGGTCAGCATGGCGTTGTAGAGCGGCTTGCCGACCAGTTCGTCCAGCGAGGCGCCGGCCAGTTCGCAGAAGGCGGCGTTGGCGTCGTTGATGCGGCCGTCCTGAACCACGACGATGCCTTCATAGGCGGCGTTGGCCAGGCGGCGGATGCGGTCGAGGGCCGAACGGCTGGTCGAGGACTCGATGGTCACCGCGCCCAGGCCGCCCAGGATGATCAGGCCGGTGATCGAGGTGACGGCCAGGGTCAGCACGGCGCCCGACAGGAGCTGTTCGGGCACGATGACGCTGGCGTCGGGCATGATGGTCACAGCGCCCATGCCGGTGAAGTGCAGGCCGCAGACGCCCAGGGTCAGAATGCCGCCGCCGATCAGCTGCTTGGGCAGCGTGCGGGCGCGGCCGCCCAGCACCAGGGCGCCGGCCGAGAACGCGACGCCGATCAGCACCGAAACGGCGACGGTGGCCTGTTCCCAGACCACGTAGCCCTGGGTCACGAAGGCCGACATGCCGGTGTAGTGCATCGCCCCGATGCCCAGGCCCAGCAGCAGGCCGCCGGCGCAGTCGTTGGTGCGGGTGCGCTCGGCCGAGGCCACGGCGAAGCCGGCGGCCATGAACAGCACGGCGATCATCAGCGACAGCAGGGTGCCGGCCGGGCTGTAGCCCGTCTTCAGGCCCGGGTCGTAGGCGACCATGCCGATGAAGTGGGTGGCCCAGACGCCCGAGCCGGCGACGAGGCCGGTGAGCAGCAGCCAGGCGCCGCGGACCAGGCCGCGGGCCCCGCGCAGGCGCGAGAAAAGACGGAACGCCGTGAAACACGCGGCGAAGCAGACGAGGCCGGCGACGAGCACGAGCCTGAAGTCATGCTGCCCGGTGAGGCAGGTCAGAACCTTCAACAAAGGCGTTCCCCCAGAGTGGTACGAAGCCACTCTGTGCGGAAAGATACAAAAAAATGGTTTCTAATACGCGGCCAGGTAGTCGCAGGCGCGGCCCATCGCCGCATTTCGTAGTGAATCGAACCTTAATCCGTCCGATTGCACGAAATATACCGCGCCCGCGCGGTGTTTCTTAGAAGAAGCGTTCGCCGATACGGACCGTGTCGCCCGGGCCGACCTTGGTCGAGGGCGTGAGTTCGACCTTGGTCTCTTTCTCTTCGCCGTCGTGCTTGATGAACACCTTGCCCTTGTCGGCGCGGTAGGTGTAGCCGCCGGCCGTAGCCACGGCGTTCTGGACGGTCAGGCCCGAAGTATAAGGATAGGTGCCCGGCTTGGTGACTTCGCCCAGGATGTAGAACGGGCGGAAGTTCAGCACCTCGACGCTGACGCGTGGCTCCTTCAGGTAGCCGTCGCGCAGGGCCGTCTCGACCGTGTCCTGGAACTGGCGGACGCTGAGGCCCTCGGCCTTGACCTCGCCGACCAGCGGCAGGGACAGCTTGCCCGAGCCGGTGACGTAGAACTCGCCCGACAGCGACGGCTCGCCGAAGACCGTGACCCGGACCTTGTCGCCCGAGCCCAGCTGGTAGTCGAGGCCGGCGGCCTGGTCGGCGGTGATCGGGGCGCTGGCTTGGGGCGCGGGCGGAGCGCCCTGGGCCTGGGCGGCCGGTGCGACGGCGGCGAGGGCCAGGCAAAGCGAAGCCGCCCGAATGAAGCGCCGAACGGTAATCATGCTGGTCACGTCTCTTGGCTGCATCCCTCGCCGGTCTCATGGCATGGGCGAAGGACAGTCACAAGCATCACGCCGGTACGGCTCGACGTTTTCGCGCCTGCAGCATCGAAGGCGGTCCTTCGCCCAGGCGAACGGCGGTCAGAACGCCCGTGGCGTAGGCTCCGGTGTCGACATTGATGCGGTGCGGCCCAACGAACGGCTCCTCGTCGGGGGTGTGGCCGTGCACCACCACCAGGCCCAGGCCGTGGGGCTGGTGCAGGAAGTCGCCGCGGATCCACAGCAGGTCCTGCGGGTCCTGCTCGGCCAGGGAGCGGCCCGGCCGCACGCCGGCGTGGACGAACAGGTAGTCGCCATAGAGGGCTGAAAGCTCCAGCTGGCGCAGGAAGGCCAGGTGCCGGCTGGGCAGGTTGCGCTGGAACTGCTCCTGCGCCGCGCGCCAGGCCTCGGGATCGCGACCGGCCGGGCGGGCGACGCCGTAGGAGGCCAGGGTCTCGCCGCCGCCGAACTCGGCCCACACCGGCCCGCCCTCGGGATCGTCGAGGAACTGCAGCAGGGTCTGCTCGTGATTGCCCATCAGGGCCCGCACCTCGAAGCCGGAGGCGCCGCCGGACACCGCCTTCAGCGCCTCGACCCGGTCGATCACCCCGGCCGAGTCCGCGCCGCGGTCGATGTAGTCGCCGACGAACACCAGCACCGGCCGGTCCTGGCGGCCCAGGCCCGCGAAGTCTGCGGCCACGGCGTCGAGCAGGTCGTCGAGCAGGTCGAGGCGGCCGTGGACGTCGCCCACGGCGTAGACCACCCGCCCGCCGGTGCTGGCGGTCTTGGCCTTCGACGCGGACTTGGGACGCAGGAAGCGGAAAACCATGGGCTCTGACGATGACGGAAAACGAGGCTTCAAACTGCCTCAGCCGCTTGCGGGCGGCAACTGTCGCCGCGCGCCATTGTTAACACGAAATACACCGAGAATTTGCACGGCAATTTCACCGTGAATATTCAGAGACGATTATCAATAATACCGAATAAACCAGATCGCTTATTCGTTAAAACACCAAGCATTTTGATCCGATATTCAATGGAAGATCACAAGATGGACTCACGAACTTCGCGAGACCACCATGAAGATCTCCGCATTTCTTGGATCCGCCGCCGTCGCCCTGAGCGCGATGATCGCCGCCGCGCCCGCCATGGCCGCGCCGCCGGCCTTCATGCCGCATGGCGCCCCGGCCGCGGCCCCTCCGGGCTTCAAAGCCTTGTGCCAGCGGGATCAGGCGAGCTGCATCGCGCCGCCGCAAGAGGTCGCCGCCCTGGCGCTCGACGCCAATTCCGCCGCCATCAACACCTCGTCGATCGGCGAGCGCCGCCTGACCTGGGGTTCGGCCCCGCTGGCCGTCTCGGCAGTAGAAGAAGACGAAGATACTTCCGTCCAGACCATCGAAGTCCTGCGCGCCGTGCGCCCGGACGTTAACATTCGCCTGAGCTCGCTGGACCAGACCCTGGCCGCCCTGCTGGCGACGACGCCCGCCGCCTCCGCCCAACCGGCCATGACGCTGGCTTCGGACGTCGACGGCCTGGCCCGCCTGACCCGCGACCAGATGAAGCTGATCAACGAGATCAATCGCCAGGTGAACCGCGAAGTCCGCAAGGCCGACGACTTCGATCTCTACGGCCTGGCCGAGTATTGGTCGCTGCCGAAGGTCATCGACGGCAAGATGTACGGCGACTGCGAAGACTATGCGCTGGAAAAGCGCCGCCGCCTGATCGAGGCGGGCGTGCCGGCCTCGGCCCTGTCGATGGCCGTCGCGGTCACCGCCCGCGGCGAAAGCCACGCCGTGCTGCTGGTCGCCTTCGAGCAGGGCGACTGGGTGCTCGACAACCTGACGCCCTGGGCCACGCCCTGGAGCGAACTGAACTATCGCTGGATCGAGCGCCAGGTGGCCGGCTCGTCGGCCTGGGTCTCGGTGAGCTGAGCCCCGGCCCTCCCCGGATCTCAGCCCAAAGAGAAAGGCCTCGCTCCGGATCCCGGAGCGAGGCCTTTAATCTTGGTGCGGCGCCCTTTGGTCAGGCGCCTTCAGGCTGAAGCCTAGTAGGCGTTCTCGGCCAGCAGCAGGTGCGGCACGGTAAGCAGGATGATGCGGATGTCGCTGAACAGCGACCAGCCGTCGATATAGGCGATGTCGGCCTTCACGCGGGCGGCCATGGCCTCGACGTCGGTGGTGCCGCCGCGCAGGCCGCGGATCTGGGCCAGACCGGTAAGGCCCGGCTTGGCCTGGAAGCGCATGTGATAGGTCGAGATCAGCGCGCCGTAATAGGCGTCGTGCGCCATGGCGTGCGGACGCGGACCGACCAGCGACATGTCGCCCTTGAGCACGTTGAGCAGCTGCGGCAGCTCGTCGATGCTGGTGGTGCGCAGGATCTTGCCGATCTTGGTGATGCGGTCGTCGTCGCGCTTGGCCTGGACGACCTTGTCGCCGTTCTCCTCGCAGCGCATCGAGCGCAGCTTGAAGATCGTGAAGGTGCGACCGTTCAGCCCGCCCCGCGTCTGGCGGAACAGGATCGGTCCAGGCGATTCAAGTTTGATCAACAGCGCCGCAAGCAGAAGCACGGGCGCGAAAAAGATCAGTGCAAGGCCTGAAACGACGACGTCGATCACACGCTTGCCGGGGTCGACAGCCACGCGCGGAAGAATCTCCGACTGGACGCCGCCCATGAGTTCGGTGTTCGAGCTTCCGCTCACAGCGCAACCCCCTATCCCACCACACACAAAACGAAGCCCGCCCCACTTCGTATCTAACTACCTAATGCAACTCTTCGACGACGTCGCGCGGAAACTGATACTTAACCATAAATATAGTGACATTGCATAAACCCTGTTCCTTCACGCAGGCTTTAGGGTCAGCGAACTAGGCTGTAGTCGCGTAGGGAGGGCCTGCGCGTAGGACTTCGGGTTCCATGCCGCACGTCAATCTCTCGCTGAACAGCCTCGCCCAGACGATCCCGGCGCCGCGCCGTCTGCCGCGCGCCATCGGCTGGGGCCTGGCCGCCGTCGTTTCCGCCGGCCTGTGGTACGCGGCGGTCGAAGCCGTCCGCCTGCTGTTCTGATCCCCCAGACCTGACCTTCAGGCCCTGACGGCGCCCCGCACCGGGATCAGCGTCTAGATCAGGGCCGAACGCCCAGCGCCGTCAGCTCCAGCGCCATGCCCACCCGGCCCGCCGGGTTGCGGATGCTGTTGGCCAGGGCGATGAACCGCTTGGGCTTGCCCCGCAGGCGCCACTCCGCCCCCAGATGATAGAGCGCCTGCTCGCGGGCCGCCGGCGTCAGCCGGTCCCAGCGTTCGAAGGCGAATACCGTCCGCGCGCGGAACAGCCCCGTCTGCAGCGGCGCCACCAGATACGATCGCTCCAGCGCCTGGGCCGCGGCCTTGTCGCGCCCGGCCGCCGCGTCCACCGCCGCCCGCCGCAGCCAGGCCGAGCCGGATCCCGGCCGCAGGGCCAGTTCGCGGTCGCTGAGACCGTCCAGCGTCGCCAGTTCTTGCCGCGACGGCGCGCCCTGCGACAGGCCCCGCTCGATCCGCGAGGCCAGGACCTCGGCCGAGGCCGTGGGCCAGGGCGACAGGTCGCCGTCCAGCTTGACCGCCAGCATCGGCGCGGCCGCGCTCGCCGCCACGAGATAACAGGCGGCCGCTCCCGCCAGCATCAGCCGCGCGGGCCGCGAGCTGGGCGCGCCGCGAGCCTCGCGACGCCCCGTCGCCATGCCGCCGACCACGCCGAGACCGACCACGGCCAGGGCCTGGATGGCCGGCGCCTGCAGGGCGAAATCGCTGAGACCGTGGACCAGGAACACCGCCGCGGCGCAGACCGCGCCCCGCGACCAGACCGAAAGGCCGTCCGACCCCAGGGCCGCGCGGCCGATCGGGGCCAGGCGTTCCAGGAACAGGGCCGCCATCAGCGCTGTCCCGACCACGCCGGCTTCCTCCAGCCACTGGACATAGAGATTGTGCACGGCGCGGACATTGTAGAGCGCCGGCAGGCTGTCCTGGGTGACGACCAGCTGGTTGACCGTCGGGAACGATCCCAGGCCGTAGCCGAACCAAGGCGCGGCCAGGAAGGCGCGCCAGTGCGGGGCGACGATCTGGGCGCGGACGTCGAGGTTCTGCTGGGCCATGCCGAAGCGCTCGAACACCAGGCCCGCGCCGTTGAACACCAGCACGCCGGCGACCAGCAGGGCGACCAGGGCGTAGAACACCGCGGCCTTGCGCGTGGCGCCGCGACCGGAGAACAGCTCCCAGGCGACGAACAGGCCGACGCCGAACACCGCCGCGACCAGACCGCCGCGCGAGGCGGTCATCAGCAGGCAGACCAGCAGCAGGGCGCTCAGGCTCGCCAGGCTGACGGCCCGCGGATCGCCCTGGCGCAGCATGCGCGCCCCGCCCCGGCGCAGCCGCGCCGCGAGGGCCGCCACGGCCATGACCAGGGCGGCGGCGAAGACGGTGGCGGCGCTGTTGGGACCCAGCAGGGTGGCGCGCATCCGGCCCGCGCCGCGCACCGAGACGTATTGCGCCAGCGCGCCGGCGGCGTAGATCGCCATGGCGCCGAGCAGGCAGAACAGCAGGCGGCGGCCGCGCGTCTGCGACGCGCCGATCACCCGCGCCGAAACGTAGAGACAGAAGAGGCCCAGCAGGTTGACGACGTTCAGCAGCACCGCCGAACGGTCCAGCGTCGTGGCGGCGAAGGCTTTCGGAACGTAGGACCAGACCGGGTGGGCGCCGTCGGGCGTCCAGGGGGTCAGCGGCCAGAGGACGGCGGCCAGCAGCAGGGCGGCCAGCACGCCCGGAACCAGCCATCCGCCGAGTCGGGACAGGTCACGGCGCGCCCAGCCGCAGCTGGCCAGCAGGCCGACGAGGAACAGGGCGTAGAGCGCCGAGAAGCCGGCCGCCACCGCCAGTTCGCTGGCCCCGAAGGCCAGGACGGCGGCGAACACCAGGCCCGTCAGGACCAAACAGGCGGCGGTTTCGGACCCCGCGAGCCGCCGGGTCCGCCCCGCGTCAGTCGGCATAGTACTTTCGGTAGCTCTTGTAATAGTAGCCGGCGTCGCCGTAGCCGTAGCGGGACTGCGCCTTCAGATCCATCTGGGTCAGGGCCACGCCGGCCAGGAACACGCCGCGGCCTTGCAGCAGCGACAGGGCCGAGGTGATGGCCTTGACCGGGGTGCGCTTCCAGCGGGCCAGCATGACCACGGCGTCGGCGTGCGGCGCCAGGATGCGGGTGTCGGCGATGGCCAGCAGCGGGGCGGTGTCGAGCAGCACCACGTCGAAGCGCTGGCGCAGTTCCGCCAGCAGCCGCAGGAACGCGGCCGAGCCGAAGACGTCGCGCGGCGTGTAGGCCGACTTCATCAGCGGCAGCACCTTGGCGCCGCTCTCGTCGTTGACCAGCGCCTCGTCCAGGGTCGCGGCGCCGTTCAGCACCTCGATCAGGCCCACGGTCGGGGCCGTGGGCAGGAAGCGGTTGATCGCGCCCTGGCGCAGGTCGCAGTCGACGACGACGACATTGGCGCCCGAAGCGGCCAGCGTACGGCCCAGCGAGAAGGTGGTGGTGGTCTTGCCCTCGCCCGGCAGCGACGAGGTGACCGCGATCACCTTCACCGGCTCGCCGACCTTGGAGAACAGGATCGCCGCGCGCAGCTTGCGCAGGCTTTCGGCGAAGCTGGAGAGCGGCTTGTTTAGCAGGTAGTCCGGCGGCGTCAGGCCACGCAGGGCGCGGGAGTCGTCGAGGGTGGAGCTGAGCAGCGGCACCGAGCCCAGGTAGGAGACGCCCAGGCGGCGCTCGACCTCGTCCTCGGTGAACAGGCCGGCCATCAGGATCTCGGCCAGGACCACGGCGGCGACGCCGGCGCCCAAGGCGACGACCAGGCCGATCATCAGGTTCAGCGACGGCTTGGGCGCGCTGGGACGGGTGGGGATCGTGGCGCGCGACACCACGCGGGCGTCGGCCTGCTCGATGCCTTGCTGCGCCGTGGTCTGCTTGAAGCGACCCAGCAGCGATTCATACAGCGTGCGAACGGAGTCGGCCTTGCGCTCCAGCTCGCCCAGGCGGATGCCGGCGCGGTTGTTGCCGGCCAGGGCCCCGCGGGCGGCGCCGACGCTGCCGGCCATCGAGCCGGTGCGCTGGCGGGCGACCTGGGCCTGGGCCTCGAGGTTGGAGATGATGCGCTTGATCTCGGCCTGGATCTGCCCGTCGATGTCGGCCAGTTCGCGGCGGGCCTTCAGCAGGTCGGGGTGGCGGTCGCCATAGCGGCCCGACAGGTCGGCCACGGCGGCGCTCTTCTCGGCGCGCTGCTTGCGCAGCTGCTGCACGACCGGCGAGTTCAGCGACTCCCCGACGTCCTCGCCGGTGCTGCCGCGGGCCAGCTGGCTGCGGGCGATGCTGAGGCGGGCGTCGGTCTCGGCCTGCTCGGCGCGGGCGCCGGCCAGTTGCTGGTTCAGGCCCGAGATCTCCTGCTCGGTCAGGGTCGCGCCCTGGGCGCTCATCAGGTTGTTGGCGATCTTGTACTGCTGGACGTCGGCCTCGGCCTGCTGCAGCTCGCCGCGCAGGTCGGCCACGCGGGTGTTCAGCCACTCGTTGGCCTGCTTGGTGGCGTCGAACTTCGCCTCAAGCTGTTCGGTCAGGTAGAGGTCGGCGAAGGCGTTGGCCAGCTTGGCGGCTTGGGCCGGATCGGGGTGGGTGTACTGGACCGTGATCAGGTAGGTGACGCCCGCGCGGCGGACGTTGAGGCCCGACAGCACGCGGTCGACGATGCGCTCGCGGCGGCGCTGGATCTCGACGTCGCTCAGCTTGTCGGCCGGGGTGACGGCCTTCTTCAGGAACGGCAGCCAGGCGCGGACGCCCTTGGCGCCGGCCAGGCTCGGGTTGAAGTACGGGTCTTCCTCGAGCTTCAGCTTCTGGACCACGCGGCCGGCCAGCGAGCGCGAACGCAGCACCTCGACCTCGGTGTCGACCACGGCGCTGTCAGCCGGCAGGCCCGAGAGCACCGCGTTCATGTCGGGGGCGACCTGCTCCTGACGCACGTCCAGCATTACCTGGGCGGCGGTCGAGTAGGTGGGCGTCTGCTGCAGCGTGTAGAGCACGACCGCCACGAACACCGCCAGCGCCACGGCCGCGAACAGTCGCAGCCGCCGCCGGAACACGGCGATGATGACGTTGAGGTCGAACGCAGGCGCTCCGGCGTCGGACGCCGGAGCGGTTTGGGTCTCGAAGGTCGAGCCGTCCATGATGCGCACTCTTCACTGGTCGAACGGCCCCCCGGCTAGCGAAGGACCGTGACCTATTTCAGGCCTGGAGCTCGACCATTACCGTCGGAAACATCGGCAATGGATTAACCGGCTCCACTTTCGAACAACCGGGGGCGCGGCGACCGATGAAAGTTCGGCCGCCAGGCCTTTAGAACTGCAAGGCGACCGAGGCGGCCAGCTTGTTGTCGGTGAAGCTCTTGGACTTGTCGACGCCGTCGGACTTGGTCTTGGCGTAGGTGTAGGTCAGGAAGACCCCGACGCGGCGGTTCATCAGATAGGCGGCCGACAGCTTGCCGCCGGTGCGCTTGTCGGCGCGATCGATGCCGTCGTAGTCGTCCTTGCCGAAGCTGGCCTGGCCCGACAGCAGCACGTTGCGCAGCAGCTCGTGGTCGACGGCGACCGAGCTGTTGGTCGACACGTAGCCCTGCGAGGCCGAGACCACGGCTTCCTCGATGGCGCGCGAGGCGTTGAAGGTGACCGTGGTCAGCTCGGTCGGGAACCACTCGACCTTGCTCTTGGTGCTGAAGCCGCTGACGTCGCGGCTGCCGCCGGCGAAGTTGTCGTAGGTCTGCTTCATGTAGCCGGCGTCGACCTGGCCGCGGATCGCCTGGGCCAGTTCGAAGTCGACACCGGCGGTCAGGTTGTAGCCGTCGGAGTCGCGGGTCTTGGTGACGTCATAGCGGCGGGAGTCGCCGGCCAGCGCGACGTAGAAGGCGGTGTCGGGGCTGACCGCGTAGTCGGCCTTGACGCCGTAGCGGACCTGGTCGCGATCGCGGAAGTCCTGGTCCAGCACGGTCGTGCCGCCGCCGGTCACCGCCAGGCGGCCGTCCTTGTAGTCGTAGGCCTTGCTGGTCAGGTCGCCCGTGATGCGCAGGCGGTTGAACTCCTTGACGCCCTTCAGGTTGGCCGTGAGCAGCGAGTACTCGATCGGGGCCAGGGCGGTGGCCAGGGATTCCGGCGCCGAACGCGGCTCGATCAGCTGTTGGTACTGCAGCGAGCCGGAGATGTTCGTGCCGCGCACGACGTCCAGACGGCCGTTCACGCCGAGGGTGTATTCCTCGTTGTTTTCGGTGTCGTGGTTCGAATAGCGGTTCACCGAGGCCGAGGCGAAGGCGCCCACGGCGTGACGCGACCAGTCCGAACGCAGCGCCAGTTCCGGCTTCACGCGCCAGATGGTGTCGCTCGTCTCGCTGGCGGCGACGGCGTAGATGTTGTCGTCCCGCTCGGCTTCGATCGTCAGCCGGGGATACGCCTTGAACGCGCCCAGGCGAACGCCCGCGGCCTCGTAGTCCGGGCGCGGACGCTGGCGCACGCTGACGTGCTTGTCACGCTTGAAGCTGGTGGCGGCGTCTTGCGCAGCCGCCATCTGCGGCGCAGCCGCGACGAGCACGGCCGCGACCGCGGCTGAAGCCAGAATTCTCATTATCCATCCCCACTTCGACGACCATCAGGCCGTCTTTTCGGAAACCCGACACAAACAAAAAGGGCTCGCCGACGAAACCCGAGGGCGCGAAGAGCGCCGAAGTTCTAGACGGCGATCAGGTGCCGCAATAGTCGGCGATGACGCCGGCGCACGGATCATACTGAGCGCCCGGCGTACCAGCGTCGCCGCCACCGCCGGCCGCGCCGTCGAGGCTCGACAGCACGGTGACGGAGTCGCCGCCGTCGGTCGCCGCGGTGACGGTGCCGGTCGCGCCGGTGGCCGAGGCCACCTGGGCGCCGAGCTCCGGCGACACGGCCGAGGCCACGTCGACGGCCATGGTCCCGGTGATCAGGCCGCTGGCGGCGGCCTGGGTCAGGGCGGCGACGATCACGGCCGGGGAGGCGCCGGTCTTGGCGAGGGCGGCGGCGATCGCGGCCTTGACGGCGGCTTGCTTGCCGGCGGCGTCGAGGGCGGCGTAGCCGGGATCGGCGGCGGCGGCGGTCGCCGCGTCGGCGATCACCGACTGCAGATCTTCAGCGGTCGGCGCGGCCGTCTCGGTGGCGGCGGCCGGAGCCTGCAGCGAAGCCGCGATCGAAGCGAGCGGCGCTACGGTAATGACCAGGCCAAGCGCGGCGGCCTTGGCGAAACGCGATGACATGGTTTACCCCCATTAGTAATGCGCGTTTTCCTATAGGCCGCAACCAAGGGCTATTGCCAGCCCTAAATCCCGGCGTTCGGTTAATTCGGCCGCGACAGAGACGGTTTTTGCACAGATGCGCAACAATCCCTGAGCGACCTGCTTCTGCCAGGATCAATTCTTAGGCCATGCCTGTGACGCGGGCATGAAGCCCGGGAACCATCGGTTCTATATCCTGAAAGGCGAATATTTCCCGCGACAACTCATCGACTCGCCTGGAGAGCATCAAGCTCGGCCATAGAGTCGAGTTTATGATCAATGAGCAGAGCCAATTGTCGTCTGTTCAATATCGGCTCGTTCGCACACAGAGCACTCAACGTCGCCGACGCGTCATGCGGCGCAGTCCTCGCACCACCGGCCGCTCGATGCTGGGCCAGATGAGTAGTGCGACGAGAAAGACGATGACGGTGATGGCGATGAGCACGATGCAACCTCAGGGAGATGAATCCTTATAGTACAGCCTTGATCGCTTGTCCGGTCTCCCGGTGCGGAAAGGCGCTTTGCCGTATTGCGCCGCACGCTTGCGCGGCGCATGGAGGCCACGCCTGACCTCGCCCGCGCCATCCTCCTCAGTCCTGGGGCGGCGAGCATCCGGCCCGATCCGAACGAAGAGGTTTCGATGCGCGTAGCGATGATTGGCACGGGCTATGTGGGCCTGGTGTCTGGGGCGTGTTTTGCGGACTTCGGTCACGTGGTGACGTGCATCGACAAGGATCCGCGCAAGATCTCGCGGCTGCTGGCCGGCGAGATTCCGATCTTCGAGCCGGGCCTGGACGATCTGGTCGCCCGCAACGTCCGCGAAGGCCGGCTGTCGTTCACCCTGGAAGGCGCCCAGGCGATCAAGGACGCCGACGCGGTGTTCATCGCCGTGGGCACCCCCACCCGTCGCGGCGACGGCCATGCCGACCTCTCCTACGTCTACGCCGCGGCCGAGGAGATCGCCGGCCTGATCGACGGCTTCACCGTGATCGTCAACAAGTCGACCGTGCCGGTCGGCACCGGCGACGAGGTCGAGGCCATCGTCAAGCGCGTGGCCCCCAACGCCCAGTTCGCCGTGGTCTCCAACCCCGAGTTCCTGCGCGAAGGCGCGGCCATCGAGGACTTCAAGCGTCCCGACCGCGTGGTCGTGGGCACCGAGGATGAGCGGGCCCAGGCGGTGATGCGCGAGCTCTATCGCCCGCTGAGCCTGAACGAGACCCCGATCGTCTTCACCGGCCGCCGCACCAGCGAGCTGATCAAGTACGCCGCCAACGCCTTCCTGGCCATGAAGATCACCTTCATCAACGAGATGGCCGACCTCTGTGAAAAGGTCGGGGCCGACGTGCAGCAGGTGGCCAAGGGCATCGGCCTGGACAAGCGCATTGGGAGCAAGTTCCTCAACGCCGGCCCCGGCTACGGCGGCTCGTGCTTCCCCAAGGACACCATCGCCCTCGTGAAGACCGCCGCCGACTACGGCGCGCCGACCCGGCTGATCGAGACCACGGTCGAGGTCAACACCGCCCGTAAGAAGGCCATGGCCGACAAGGTCGCCGCCGTGCTCGGCGCCGAAGACCTGTCGGGCAAGACCGTCGGGGTGCTGGGCGTGACCTTCAAGCCCAACACCGACGACATGCGCGACGCCCCCAGCCTCGACATCCTGCCGGCCCTGCAGGCCAGGGGCGCCAAGGTCCGCGCCTTCGACCCCGAAGGCCGCCACGAGGCCGAGCACCTGCTGCCGGGCGTCGAGTTCGTCGGCGGTCCCTACGAGGCCGCCCAGGGCGCCGACGTGCTGCTGATCCTCACCGAGTGGGACCAGTTCCGCGCCCTCGACCTCGTCCGCCTCAAGGGCCTGCTGGCCGCCCCGGTCGTCGTCGACCTGCGCAATATCTACAAGCCCGCCGAAATGGTGCGGGCCGGGTTCACCTATGCCTCGGTGGGGCGCGGGGCGAAGTAGGCCCCTACCCGCCCTCGCCGGCGATCAGCGCCGCCTTCATCGCCTGCGCCTGCTCGGGCGAGACGCCCATGGCGGCGAGGATCGGCGAGGGGGTGCGCGTATCCCAGCTGCTGCGCGGGCCGATGGTGATGCCGCCGTCGACCACCAGGTGCGTGCCTGTGACGAAGGCGGCGTCGTCGCTGGCCAGGTAGAGGGCGGCGCAGGCGATGTCGTCGGGCAGGCCGGCCTTGGCGATCGGCTGGATCTTCGGGCCGATCTCGGCGACGCGGGCGGCCATCTGGTCGGCGACGTCGCGCGGCAGGCCGATCGAGGCCCCGAAGATCGAGGTGGCGATCAGGCCGGGGCACAGCGCGTTGACCCGGATGCCCAGCGGCGACAGCTCGGCCGCCGCGCAGCGGCTCATGTGGATCACCGCCGCCTTGGCCGAGGAATAGGCCAGCGGCCCGAAGCCCGCCTGCAGGCCGGCGATCGAGGCGGTGTTGATGATCGAGCCGCCGCCCCGCGCCAGCATGGCCGGCACGGCGTGCTTCATGCCCAGCGCCGGACCGCGCAGCAGCACGGCGAAGGTGGCGTCCCAGGCCTCGCCGGTGATCTCGGCCGCGCCGTGCGGCGCGCCGCCGTGGCCGGCGTTGTTGAACAGGATGTCGAGCCCGCCGAAGGCCTGCGTCGCCAGATCGATCGCCGCGGCGATGTCGGCCTCGACCGTGACGTCGCAGCGCGCGAAGCGCACGGCGTCGGGAAAGCGCTTTTCGAGGATCTCGCCCTTCTCGACCTGCAGGTCGGCGGCGATGACGCGGGCGCCCTGCGCGACGAACAGTTCCACGGCCCCCAGGCCTATGCCCGAGCTGGCTCCGGTGATGACGGCGACCTTGCCGTCCAGACGTCCGCCCATGCGGCTTCCTCCCTTGGCTCGCGGCCTCTGGAGGCGGGCCGCTCAGCGCGGGAGGATCATGGAATGGCCGGCCGCGCGCGGCCAGTCTTACCCAGCGTCAGTTGGCGGGCGAACCGAAGACCCGGTTCGGAAACGGCCGCCCCACGGCCGGCCGTCGCGTCACCAGGCTGAAGACCAGCCACAGGGCGCACGGAACCAGCATCACCACCCAGGCCAGCACGAGTCCGGCCAGGCCGAAGGCGGCGCAGACGCGCTGCCAGGCGTTCGGCTGCTCAATCGCGCGGCGGCGCGGCTTTTCGATGTTCAAACCCATAGGTCCCCCACGGACGTTGGTTTAAGGCTTGAGAACCGGCGCCCGACGGTACGCCTCGGGCGAAACTTGGTTTTTCTTCTTGCCCGGCTTGAGCTGCCGCGCAAGGGCGTTCTTGGCGTCGACCATCGCCGGACCGAACAGATGCCACGGCTCGACGCAGTAGCGGGTGAACAGGCGCTGCGGGTCGGCCATCAGCCGGAACAGCCACTCCATGCCCACCTGGCCCATCCAGCGCGGCGCGGCCAGCTGCACGCCGGCCTCGTAGTCGAAGGCGCCGCCGACCGTGAAGCCGACGCAGGGGTCGAGCTTCTTGTGGTTCTCCAGCAGCCACTTCTCCTGGCGCGGCATGCCCATGCCGACCAGCAGGACGTCGGGCTTGTAGGCCCGGATCTTCTCGACCACCGCCTCGTTCTCGAGGCTGCCGTCGGTGACGTCGAAATAGCCCTGATGGCTCTCGACCTGGGCCGTCGGCCAGTCGCGGCGGATGTTGTCCAGCGCCGCCTCGGCCACGCCCGGGGCGCCGCCGACGAAGAACACCTTCCAGTTTTCCTTGGTGGCCCGCGCCCAGAAGTCGTTGCGCCAGTCGAGATAGGTGCAGCGGTGGAAGCGGCGGCTGGCCCGGCCCACGATGCGGGCCCAGAAGATCAGCGGCACGGAATCGACCTCGATCAGGTCGGCCGACTTGAAGAAGTCGACGATCTGCTGGTCCTTCTGGATCAGGTAGAGGCTGTGCAGGTTGTGGTTGGCGACGACCGCGCCCTTGCCGGCCGAGATCCGGCCCGCCACGAAGTGGAAGACCTCCTCGGGGCGCACGAGATCCATCTCGCCCCCGAGCACCTTCACGCGCTCTTCGGGACGCCGGTTCATGCGAAACGGGCGGCGCGCCTCCAGAGGATACGCGTCGCGAGCAGGAAGGAACATCTGAACCCCGCCTCCGACTATTCGAAGAGCAGCAATAGCTCAGGTGACCTAACCGCTTCGCTAAAGGACGTCCTTAGCGAGATTTAACCGTATGATTTTACTGCTGTTTCATTATGGGACGGAGCCCCCTCTCCTCCCGTCATTCCCGCCCTCGTGGCGGGAACCCCTCTGTCAGCCGCAAAGGCGGATGAGGCGGACTGCCAAGCAGTCCGCTTGCGCTTCACCTGCGAACGGAACCAGGGGTTCCCGCCACAAGGGCGGGAATGACGGGCGTTTAGATTGTCACCACGACCTTGCCCATGGCCTTGCGGCTGGCCAGGTGGGCGATGGCGTCGCCGGCCTTTTCCAGGGGGAAGCGCTCGGAGACGTACGGCTTGATCTTGCCGGCGGCGTAGAGGTCCATCAGCTCGCGGACATTGGCGGCGTGGCCGGCCGGATCGCGGGCCACGGCCGCGCCCCAGAACACGCCGACGATGTCGCACGACTTCAGCAGGGTCAGGTTCAGCGGGATCTTCGGAATGCCCGACGGGAAGCCGATCACCAGCATGCGGCCGCCCCAGCCGGCGGCGCGGATGGTGGCTTCGGAATAGTCGCCGCCGACCGCGTCATAGGCCACGTCCCAGCCGTTCGGACCGCAGGCGGCCTTCAGCTGGTCGGCCAGGGCCTTCTGGCCGTCCTTGTCGAACGGGCCGCGGGCGTAGACGACGCCGGCGTCGGCGCCGCGCGAGACGGCCAGGTCGACCTTCTCCTGGCTGGAGGCGGCGGCGATGACCCGCGCGCCCATGGCCTTGCCCAGCTCGACGGCCGCAAGGCCCACGCCGCCGGCCGCGCCGAGCACCAGCAGGGTCTGGCCCGGCTTGAGGAAGCCTCGGTCCTTCAGCGCGTAGTAGGAGGTGCCGTAGGTCAGGATGAAGGCCGAGGCCTCGTCGAAGGGCATGGCGTCGGGGATCGGCGTGCAGCGCGCGGCCTCGACCGCCAGCTTGTCGGCCATGCCGCCCCAGCCGGTGGAGGCCAGCACCCGCTGGCCGACCGACAGGGTGGTGACGCCCTCGCCGAGCGCGGCCACCACGCCCGAGACCTCGCCGCCCGGCGCGAAGGGGCGGGTCGGCTTGAACTGGTACATGTCCTGGATGATCAGCAGGTCGGGATAGTTGACCCCGCAGGCCTTGACGTCGATCAGCACCTGGCCGGGCGCGGGGGTCGGATCGGGCAGCTCCTCCAGCACCAGGGTCTCGGGTCCGCCGACCGCCTTGCTGAGCACCGCCTTCATCTCGCTTCTCCCGTATTCTTTCTTTAGAACGCCGACGCTAACGCAGGCCGCGCGGCCAAGGAAGCAGAATGTCAAACAAGCGTTTTACTCTCGCCCTGCACGGCGGCGCCGGCGCCAAGCGCGGCCATGACTATTCCGTCGAGATCGCCCACATGCGCGGCCTGATCGAGGCCGGGCGCGAGCGGCTGGCCGCAGGCGCCTCGGCGCTGGACGTGGTGGTCGAGACGGTGGCGGCGCTGGAGGCCTCGGGCCTCTACATCGCCGGCAAGGGCGCCTCGCCCAACGCCGCGGGCGAGTACGAACTGGACGCCAGCCTGATGGACGGCGCCACGACCCGCGCCGGCTCGGTGGCCGCGCTGCAGGGCTTCGCCAGCCCGATCCTGGCCGCCCGGGCGGTGATGGAGAAGACCCCGCACGTGATGCTGGCCGGCGAAGGCGCCATGAGCTTCGCCCGCGCCCAGGGCCTGGAGACGATCGAGGATCCGGAAGCCTACTACACCCGCGCCGGCGCCTTCGAGGACAACGCCGCGCCGGACGTCTTGCCTACGGGCACGGTCGGCTGCGTGGCGCTGGACCAGGAGGGGCGCCTGGCCGCCGCCACCTCGACGGCGGGCGTGTTCGGCAAGCTGCCGGGCCGGGTGGGCGACAGCCCCGTCATCGGCGCGGGGGCCTGGGCCGACGGCTTCGCCGCGGTCTCGTGCACCGGCCAGGGCGAATATTTCATCCGCACCGCCGTCGCCGCCCAGATCGCCCACCGCATCCGCTTCGGCGGTCAGAGCCTGGACGAGGCCGCCAAGGGCGCCATCGAAGGCGTCGCCGAACTGGGCGGCCACGGCGGCCTGGTGTCGGTCGACCGGGACGGCAATGTCGCCATGCCGTTCGCCTCCAGCGGCCTCAAGCGCGCGGCCCTGCTGCCCGACGGGACCATCGTCGCCGAGGCGTTCTGAGGCGGGCCAGCGCTCGCGAGCTTGAGCCGCTTTTTCACCGAGCATCCCCGCGAAGGCGGGGATCCAAGCCGCGTCTGCGGATGATCCACGGCCGCGCCTCCTCCTGAAAGTCAGCTTGGATCCCCGCCTTCGCGGGGAAAGTCGTATTGGGGAGAAACTGGGAGGCGAATGTCGATCCGCCCTGGGGCGAGGCGCGAAAGGGCGTGCCAACCGGGAGGCGAGCGGGTTAGCTTCGCCTCATGTCGCGTCGCGTCGCCGCCCTTCCCATTCTGCTGTGCCTGGCGGCCTTCGCCCAAGCGCTCCCGGCGCGCGCCGACGTCGCGCTGGACGCCGACTGGATCCGCCGGGTCGAGACGGGCGAGGTGGCGCTGGGCGTGCGCGCCGATCCCAGCGTCCACGGCGGCGAGGTGCGCGCGGCCATCGACATCGCCGCCCCGCCGCAGGTGGTCTGGCGCACGATCCTGGACTGCGACCGCGCCGCCCGCATGACCCCGGGCGTGCGCCGCTGCACGGTGCTGTCGCGCTCGGCCGACGGCCGGGCCGAGACCCGCGAGCACCGCGTGAAGTGGAGCCTGCTGCTGCCGCCGCTGCGGTCGGTGTCGGAACTGACCCTGTCGCCTTATCGCAGCATCGTCTTCCGCTGCATCGACGGCGACATCCGCGACTGCCAGGGCCGCTGGCTGCTGACGCCGCTGGCCGGCGGCGGCACGCGGGTGCTCTACGAGAACCGCGCCAGCGCGCCGTTCGGCCTGCCCTCGGGCGTGGTGTCCTCGGCCATGCGCCGCGACGTGCCCGCCGCCCTGCTGGCCCTGAGACGCGAATGCCTGGAGACCCGCCCGTGACCCCTGCCCCGCCGCCCGAGCCCCTCTGGCTGTTCGACGGGGTCTGCAACTTCTGCTCGGGCTCGGTGCGGACGGTGCTGGCCATCGATCGCAAGGGGATCATGCGGTTCACGCCGATCCAGTCGGACTATGGACGGCAGCTGGCGCTGGCCCACGGGATCGATCCGGACGATCCGAAGAGCTTCCTGCTGCTCGACGGCGGCCGGGCGCTGGAGAAGAGCGCCGCGGTGCTGGCGCTGCTGAAAAGGCTGGGCGCGCCCTGGTCTTGGCTGGCGGTCATCGGCGTGGTTCCAGAGCGCTGGCGCGACGGCGCCTATGACTGGCTGGCGGCCAACCGCTACCGGCTGATGGGCAAGAAAAGCAGCTGCATGGTCCCGACGCCGCAGCAGAGAGCCCGCTTCGTGCTGGAGCCGCCGACCACATGACCCTGCCCCGTAAACGCGTCGTCCTGGTGGGGGCCACCGGCGTCTTTGGCTCGCGCCTGGCGCGGATGCTGGCCCGCCGGCCCGATGTCGAGCTGGTGCTGGCCGCCCGACGGCTGGGACCGCTGGAGGCCTTCCAGGCCGAGCTGATGCAGGATCGCCGCAAGGCCCGCATCGAGGTCGCGGTCGTCGATCGCGAGCGGCCGAAGACCCTGGCCGCCCTGAAGCCGTTCGTCGTGATCGACGCGGCCGGACCGTTCCAGGGCCAGGACGCGGCCTTCCCAGCCGCCGTGCTGGCGGCCGGGGCGCACTATGTCGACCTGGCCGACGCCCGCGACTTCGTCGCCGCCTTTCCCGAACGGCTGGCGGTTCCGGTCAAGGCGGCCGGGCGCTGGGCGATCACGGGCGCGAGCTCGACCCCGGCCCTGACCTGCGCGGCGGTCGATCGCCTCACCGAGGGCTGGACGCGGATCGACCGCATAGAGGCGGCGATCTCGCCCGGCGCGCGGGCGCCGCGCGGCCTGTCGGTGGTGCGGGCGATCCTGCGCTGGGCCGGCGCGCCGGTCGCGGTGTTCACCGATGGCCGCGAGACCGAACGGCCCGGCTGGAGCGCCCCGCGACGCCTGGTCTTCCCGGGGCTTGGCCGGCGATGGGTCAGCCTGGCCGAGACCCCCGACCTCGACCAGTTGAAGACCCGCTACGCCCCGACGCGCGACGCCCTGTTCGGGGCCGGACTGGAGCTGGCGCCGCTGCACCTAGGGCTCTGGTCCCTGAGCCTGCTGCGCCGCTGGAAGCTGCTGCCGGCGCTGGAGCCGCTGGCCGTGCTGCTGAACGCCGGGGCGGGCCTGCTGGCGCCGTTCGGCTCGGACCGGGGCGGCATGACCGTGCGAGCCGAGGGCCTGGACGCGACGGGCGCGCCGGCGCTGGCCCGCTGGAGCCTGTGGGCCGAGGAAGGCGCGGGTCCCAACGTACCGGCCGCCCCGGCGGCGGCCATGGTCGCGGCGCTGCTGGACGCGCGCCTGGGCGAGGCTCGGGCGGCGCCTTGCGTCGGCCTGGCTCCACTCGAAGACCTGCTGGCGCCGCTGGACGGCCTGCCGATCGAGACGCGGATCGACCGCGCCGCTCCGGCCGCACCCGGCCCCTTCCCCCGCGTGCTGGGACCGGCCTTCGACGCCCTGCCGCCGGTGGTGCGAGCCGCGCACGATGGCGCGGCGGCGGTGACGATGGAGGGCCGCGCCCGCGCACGGGGCGGACGCGGACTGGCGAGCCTGGCCAGGCGGCTACAGGGCCTGCCCGCGCCGGGGACCCACGCCCTGGCGGTGAGCATCACGCCGGAGGCCGGCGCCGAGACCTGGAGCCGGCGCTTCGGCGCGCGGACCTTCCGCTCGCGGATCGCCGCGGCGGCCGACGATCCGTTCGCCTTCGAGGAGACGGTCGGTCCGCTGACCTTCCGCTTCCACGCGGCGGCGCGCGGCGAGGGCTTTTCGTGGATCTTCGAAAGCTGGCGGCTGGGCCCCCTGCCCCTGCCGGCCGCCTGGGGTCCGAGGGTGCGGGCCTACACCTTCGCCCGCGACGGGACCTATCGCTTCCGGGTGCTGGTGGCCCATCCGTGGCTGGGCGTGGTGTTCGGCTATGCCGGACGGCTGGGCGGCGAACGTTAAGGCGTATCGACACTCAGCTATTCGCGACTTTCAAATCCGCGCATCCCCGCGAAGGCGGGGACCCAAGCTGGATTTCAGGATGAGGCGCGACCGTGGATCGTTTCCAACCTCGGCTTGGGTCCCCGCCTTCGCGGGGATGCTCGGTGAAAAATGAGCTCAGGCCGGTGAATGTCGATCAGGACCTAGGCGTCCATCCGCCGGAAGACCGCCATGGCCTGGCCGACGCCGGAGACGTCGCTGGGGATGGTCTCGACCAGACGCCAGGCCGGAGCGGCGCGGCGGGCGAAGCCTTCGGCGGTCATGTAGCCGCACAGCAGGTTGGAGCCCTCGGCCCCGCGCTGGCGGATAAGGAAACCGTCGGCGGTCAGGCGGTCGGCGAACTCGGCGGCGGCCGGGATCTTTTCGTCGAAGAACGACAGCAGGGCCAGGCCGCCGGGCCGCACGACCCGGGCCAATTCGGCCAGCCAGGCCTTCAGCGGCTCTTCGGTCATGTGGGTGAAGACCGAGGTGGCGTAGACGAGGTCGAAGGCGGCCGCCTCGTAGGGCAGGGGCGGCGTCTGGCGCGAGAGCACGAAGCGGCCGGGCAGGTTGGCGCCGGCCCAGTCGACCAGCTTGCCGTTGATGTCGCAGCCCGACAGCCGGGCCCGGGCGCCGAGATAGCGCGACACCCGCCCGCAGCCGCAGCCGAAGTCGAGCACGTCGGGATGCTCGGAAAGCGGCCGGTCGTGGCGAGCGGCGACGGCCTCGACCAGGTCGGCGGCGGCGCGCCCCTGGCTCAGGAAGGCCGCGGCGTCGGCGTGACCGGCGGTCATCACCCGCAGATAGGCCGGCGGGACCGGCAGATCCTCGACGGCGACATCCTCGGCCGCCGGCTTGAGGGCCTGCAGGTGCTGGAAGATGGCGAAGGCCGCGTCGGCCAGGCCCAGGCGGTCGAGCACGCCGATCAGTCGGCGCCTCATGATTTGCGCAGACGGGGATTGAGGGCCGGGCGGCAGATCGACAGCAGCAGGATCAGCGGCGCCAGCATGACGGCCGCGACATAGCGCTGCCAGGTGTCGGCCCGCTTGATGAAGTAGCGCGACAGGCCCACGCCCTTGTGGAACTCGACCTTGACCGGGTGCTCCAGGCTGGTGTGGCCCAGGTGGATGACGCGGGCCTCGGGGTGGAACAGCACCTGGCCGCCGGCCTGGCGGGCCCGCCAGCACAGGTCGATGTCCTCGACGTGCAGGAAATAGCCCTCGTCGAAGCCGGCCAGGGCCACGAAGTCGGGTCGGCGCAGGGCGAAGCAGGCGCCGGAGATGGTCGGCACGGGCGCGGGCTCGGCCGGCAGGGGCTCGTGCTCGCGGTGGATCTCGAAGCGGGCGAAGCGCTTCACCTTCTGGCTGAGCTGCGACAGGCTCATCAGGGTGGTGACCGGCGTCACCTCGCCCCGGCGGCCGCCGCGCTGCTCGGTGCCGTCGACATTCATGACCCGCGCGCCGACCACGGTGGGGACCGGCTGGTCGCGGAAGGCCGCGACCATGGCCGGCACGCAGTCCGACTGCAGGTTGGCGTCCGGATTGACGAAGATCAGGTATTCGCCCTGGGCGATCGAGGCGCCGAGATTGGCGCCCCGGGCGAAGCCGACATTGCCGTGGCCCTGGGCCAGCTGCACGCGCGGCTCGGTCAGGCCCAGGGCCCGCAGCATCTCGGCGTCCGACGGCGAGGAGCCGTTATCGACGATGACGAACTCGTCGACCATCGGCTCGGCCAGCACGTGGCGGATGCTGTCGACCAGCGCTTCTCCCGTCCAATAGACGACCATCACCACCGAAACCAAGGGTTTGGCGGGACGTGCGCCTGCGGCGAGGACCGTAAAGGACGGGAGAATGCTGTTCATCAGACCTGCGCAGGCTCTCGAACGTCTTGCGGCGCCTTGGCGCGCACGAGGTCGGGCGGGGTGGCTTCCTGGCCGAGCACGACGAGCGCGTCGTCGAGCGACAGGATCTGCTGCCCTTCGCCGCCGAGGCGACGCAGGGCGACCTGCCCCGTCTCCGCTTCCTTACGCCCGACCACTGCGATCACCGGAACCTTGCCGAGGCTATGCTCACGAATCTTGTAGTTGATCTTCTCGTTACGAAGATCGACTTCCGCGCGCAATCCCATAGCGATCAACCGCTCGACCACCGTGCGCGCATAATCGTCCGCATCCGACGTGATCGTGGCGACGACGACCTGGGTCGGCGCCAGCCAGAGCGGCAGGTGGCCCGCGTAGTTTTCCAAAAGAATCCCGATGAACCGCTCGAACGACCCCAGGATCGCGCGATGCAGCATCACCGGCCGCTTCTTGGATCCATCCTCGGCAACGTATTCGGCGCCCAAACGTTCCGGCAAAACATAATCAAGCTGCAGCGTGCCGCAGGTCCACTCCCGCCCAATGGCGTCCTGGACAATGAAATCGAGCTTGGGCGCGTAGAAGGCGCCGTCGCCCTCGGCGATCACCGGCTCGACGCCGGCCAGGCGCGCGGCCTCGGCCAGCATGCCTTCGGCCTTGTCCCAGAACTCGTCCGAACCGGCGCGCAGCTCCGGACGGGTGGCCAGGGCGATGTACTTGGTCGTCATGCCGAGGTCGGCGTGGATCATCCGCGTCAGGCGGATGAAGCGCTCGGTCTCCTCGACGATCTGGTCCTCGCGGCAGAAGATGTGGGCGTCGTCCTGGGTGAAGGCGCGCACCCGCATCAGGCCGTGCAGGGCGCCCGACGGCTCGTAGCGGTGGCAGGCGCCGAACTCGGCCATGCGCATCGGCAGTTCACGGTACGACCGCTGGCCGACGTTCCAGATCTGCACGTGGCCGGGGCAGTTCATCGGCTTGAGGGACAGGATCTCGCCTTCGACCGTCTCGCAGACGAACATGTTGGCGCGGTACTTGTCCCAGTGGCCCGAGTTCTCCCAGAAGGTCTTGTCCAGGACCTGGGGCGTCTTGACCTCGATATAGCCGGCGCGGTCGAGGCTGCGGCGCATATAGGCCTCCAGCGTCTGCCAGAGCTTCCAGCCCTTGGGATGCCAGAAGACCATGCCCCGGCCCTCTTCCTGCATGTGGAAGAGACCCAGCGCCTTGCCCAGCTTGCGGTGATCGCGCTTCTCGGCTTCCTCGATGCGCTTCAGATAGGCCTCGAGGTCGGCCTCCGAGGCCCAGCTCGTGCCGTAGATGCGCTGAAGCTGGGCGTTGTTCTGGTCGCCGCGCCAGTAGGCGCCGGCCAGCTTGGTCAGCTTGAAGGCCTTGCCGACATGCTTGGTCGACGGCAGGTGCGGGCCGCGGCAGAGGTCCTTCCAGTTCCCCTGGCGATAGACCGTGATCGTGTCCGTGCCCGGCAGGTCACGGATGATCTGGGCCTTGTACTGCTCGCCGATCTCGTCGAAGTGCTTGATCGCCTCGTCGCGGTCCCAGACCTCGCGCGTGATCTTCTCGTCGCGGTCGACGATCTCCTTCATGCGCTTTTCGATCGTCGCCAGGTCATCCAGGCTGAACGGCTCGTCGCGGGCGAAATCGTAATAGAAGCCGTCCTCGACGTTCGGACCGATCGTCACCTGGGTGCCGGGGAACAGTTCCTGCACGGCCTCGGCCAGCACGTGGGCGGTGTCGTGGCGGATGGTTTCGAGGGCCTCGGGGGCGTCGCGCGTCAGGATCTCGAACTTGCGCTCGCCGGTCAGCAGGTCGGGCGTCAAGGCGCGGTCGAGGTCGAGCACCTGACCGTCCAGCTTGATCAGCAGGGCCTTCTTCTCGAGCGACTTGGAGATGGCGGCCGCGACGTCGCGACCCGTCGCGCCATCGGGGTACTGACGGGAGGAGCCGTCGGGGAAAACCAGATCGATCATTCTTCACACATCCATTTACGCGGCTCGCGCGGCGGCGGCGGGTCGTATCCCCAGCCGCCGAACGGATTGCATCGGCAGATCCGTCGCAGCGCCAGCCAGGACCCCTTGGCGGGTCCGTGATCCTTGAGCGCCTGGGCCGCATATTCCGAACAGGTCGGCATAAAGCGGCACTGGCGCCCGATGAGAGGCGAGAGCGTCAACTTGTAGGCGCGCAGGCCCAGGTCGACAGTGCGGTCATAAAGGCTCATGCCGGCGCTTTCGCGAACGGAGTCGGGGACTTATCGCACCCGCGAAAAGCTCCGATCAAGCGGCGCCGGCGCTGCTAGTTCGCGTTTGGGCGGAAGCTGTGGCCTTCCGGACAGCCTCGACCGCGGCCTCGAACGCCAGAAGCGTCGAGGCGTGACGGGCGGGATAGTCCTTGACCGGCTCCAGCACGGCGAGCTCCGCAAAGCGGCCCACGGGGAGCGGGCCGTTCGACTTGAGCATAGCGGCCAGGGCGTCGCGGGCCAACTCAAGTTCGGAAAGATCCGTACCGATGATCTGCGCGCCCAGCACCGCGGCGCTGGCCTGGCCCAGGGCGCAGGCCGAAACCTCCTGAGCGAAGTCGGCGACCTTGCCGTTCTCGACCACCACGTCGACGACGATGCGGCTGCCGCACAGCTTGGCCGTCTTCTCGGCGCTGGCGTCGGGCGCGGCCAGCCGCCCGGCCCGCGGCATGTTGGCCACGAGCGTCAGGATGCGGGCGCTGTAGAGATCGTCGATCATCCGACTTCAGATGGGACCGCGCCACGCTCGCGCCAGAGGGCCTCGGCCCGGTCGCGCACCGCCTCGCCCATGGCCGTGAAGGCCGCCTTCAGCGCCTTGCGCTCGTCCTTGCCGATCCACTTGACCAGCAGGCCCATGAACAGCTCGCCGTTCGAGAAGGTGGCGTTGTTCGGCCCCATGTTCTCGACCTCGATGTAGCGGATCGCCGTGACGAAGCCGCCCAGGCGCTGCGAACGCCAGTGCAGCTGCTCGTAGGGCACCCAGTCCTGGACGATCGGCTGGATGACCTTGACCGGACGATCGCCGATCGCCTCTTCCAGCGTCAGGGCCGTGCCGATCTTCAGCTGGCCGGCGGCCTTGATGTAAAGCGGGTTCCACTGGTGCCAGCTGTCGAAGTCGGACACGACTTCCCAGACGATCTCGGCGGGGGCCTGGACCCCGATGCGGTGCTCGACGGCGCGTTTCATGGCAGCGATCTAGCACATCCAGGGGGTGGAGCTACAGGTGTGAACTGCCCCCCTTTTTCTCGCTCTTCTCTCCCGCCATTCCCGCCCTGGAGCCGGAGACTTCCACCGCTACCGACAACTCGCACGGAAACAGACGGATTTGATATCGGCCATGGGTGGTCAGCGGTGGCTTGCAGCGTCTCCAAAGTACGTCTCGATCAGTTCAAGCACCAAAGCCGTGTCATGCTCGCTCCCCCGGGAGTGATACTGGGCATGGTCGTTGCTAACCCACCCATCGTTTATGCGAACGCCGAATGGCGCACCATCCAGGCGAACGGCGAAAATGTGAGCGCCGCTCCAGCTTTGATGGAAGTTCAGCCAACCGTTCTCGAAATAGATGAACCAGCGGTCCTCCATTTCGCGAGGCACGAAGCCGCGCTTCATCCGATCGCCTTCAGAGTCTGAAAATGGCTTGGCGATGCGAAGCGGCGCTCGCTTCGTTGGCGACGGTAAAGCCTTCCACGACGCCCTCGTCGCGCAAGGCAAAGGAAGCTGGAGGATATGGGTCTCGGAGCGTTCAAGCAGACTTAGGATAGCCGCCTCGTCCAGCAGAAGGTCGCTTCCGCTTCCTCCCGGGCGAAATTGCGCCAGCGCATCGACCAGATCCAAGACCACAGCGTCGTCGGGATAGCTGTCCTCAAGCAACACCTCCAACGCCTGGGCGGCCTTCAGCCCTTGGGTTTGGCGAAACTCGGCTATGGCTTGTGCGATCTTGCTCATCCGATCACGGTGCAGCCGTCCTGCAAACTCCGCAACGGGTCGTGAAGCGACGTCGGCCCGGAGGCTCATTCTGGATGCTCAGATGAACGTCGTGAGCAAGTGTTGGTCTCGGTCACGCTCGCGGGTGAAGCCGAAGCGGACTGCTCAGCAGTCCGCCCCGCCCGCTCGCGCGGCTGACGGAGGGTTTCCCGCCACAAGGGCGGGAATGACGGGATTAAAAGAGCAGCCTCACACCCCCGCCTCGCGCTGATACACCGGCAGGTCCAGCGACGGCGGCGCGAGCCCGGCCTGGCTCAGCAGGTCGTGGGCCTGGCCGCGGTGATGGGTCTGGTGGTTGAAGAGGTGGGCCAGGGTCTTCCACAGCGGGCCGACCACCTCGACCCCGTCGGCCTTGCGCACCCAGCGGAACTGCGCCGCGCAGGCCTCGTCGGTGAGGCCGGCGACATAGGCCACGAGGCCCGCGTCCTCGGCGTCGCGGGCGGCGCGCAAGGACGCCAGGTCGTCGAACAGCAGGGTGTCGAGGCCGTAGGACGGCAGCGGCGTGCCGGTCAGGCGCGCGGTCCAGATGCGGTCGGTGACCAGCAGGTGGTTCAGGGTCCCGGCGATCGAGCCGAAGAAACCGCCGCGCGGCGCGGTGAAGCAGCCCGGCGGCAGGGCCTCGCAGGCGTCGTGCAGGCGGGCGTTGGCCCAGGCGTTGTAGCCGGCCATCAGGATGAAGTAGTCGCGCATGGGGTCGGCTCCGAACGCGGGCGGGTTGTGGGTCGCCCGGTGCGGAGATGGCGCAGCTTGGCGGGCGGTGCAAGGTTCGGACTGGCCAGACGCCTCCACGGAGCCCCTCTCTCTTTGAGAGAGGGAGGGGCCCGCCGCGCAGCGGTGGGAGGGTGAGAGGTGACAAACTCTCCGAACGAGGCGCCGCCAAGCGGTCCCGACAAAAGGACCCAGGACTTTCCGGCAAAAGGTGAAACCTCTCACCCTCCCACGCCTTGCGGCGTGGGCCCCTCCCTCTCTCTCAGAGAGAGGGAATTATATCGCCACCTCGAACGCCGCCTCGGTCTTGGCCTGGACCTCGTCGACGCTGACGCCGGGGGCCAGTTCGATCAGCTTCACCGGGGTCTTGCCGCGGTTGATCTCGAAGACGCCCAGTTCGGTGATCAAGAGGTCGACGACCCCCGCGCCGGTCAGCGGCAGCGAGCAGGCCTTCAGCAGCTTGGGCGCCCCCGACTTCTCGCAGTGGTCCATGACCACGACCACGCGCTTGACGCCGGCCACCAGGTCCATGGCCCCGCCCATGCCCTTGACCATCTTGCCGGGCACCATCCAGTTGGCGAGGTCCCCGGTTTCGGAGACCTGCATGCCGCCCAGGATCGACAGGGCGATGTGGCCGCCGCGGATCATGGCGAAGCTGTCGGCCGACGAGAAATAGGAGCTGGAGTCCAGCTCGGTGATCGTCTGCTTGCCGGCGTTGATCAGGTCGGCGTCCTCCTCGCCCTCATAGGGGAAGGGACCCATGCCCAGCATGCCGTTCTCGCTCTGCAACGTCACGTGCATGCCCTCGGGGATGTAGTTGGCCACCAGGGTCGGGATGCCGATGCCGAGGTTCACGTAGAAGCCGTCGCGCAGCTCCTTGGCGGCGCGGGCCGCCATCTCGTCGCGGGTCCAGGCCATTACGCTTGTTCCTTCTGGCGCGTGGTGACGCGCTCGATGCGCTTTTCGAACTTCGCGCCCTTGATGATGCGGTCGACGAAGATGCCGGGGGTGTGGATGTTGTCCTTGTCGAGGGCGCCGGTCTCGACCAGTTCCTCGACCTCGACGACCGTGGCCTTGCCGGCCGTGGCCATCATCGGATTGAAGTTGCGGGCGGTCTTTCGGTAGACGAGGTTGCCCTCGGCGTCGGCCTTCCAGGCCTTGACGATCGACAGGTCGGCCACCAGGCCGCGCTCCATCACGTACATCTCGCCGTCGAACTCGCGGGTTTCCTTGCCCTCGGCGACCAGGGTGCCGTAGCCGGTGCGCGTGAAGAAGGCGGGGATGCCCGCGCCGCCGGCGCGGATGCGTTCGGCCAGCGTGCCCTGCGGGTTGAACTCCAATTGCAGTTCCCCACTCAGGTATAGCTGTTCGAACAGCTTGTTCTCGCCCACATAGGACGAGACCATCTTCTTGATCTGACGGTTCTCCAGCAGGATGCCCAGGCCGAATCCGTCGACCCCGCAGTTGTTGGAGATGACCGTGAGGTCCTTGACCCCCGTTTCGCGGATCGCCGCGATCAGGTTTTCGGGAATGCCGCAGAGACCAAAGCCCCCCGCCATGATGGTCATGCCGTCGAACAGCAGACCCGCCAACGCTTCAGCGGCGTCGGACTTCACCTTGTCGACCATGGTTCCTCCCGGAGCGACGTTCGCCGACTGCTCTGAAGCGCCGGCCGGAGAAATTCAAGCCTTGATGAATAAATTTTCCCGCCACGCGACTTCGATCGGTGAGCGCGCGTGACGGGCGAGCCTAACACCGCGCTCGTGACGCCCGCCACCGCCGGCGCCCTGCTGACCCTGGCGCACCCGGCGCTTGAACGCTCGCGCGCCAATCGCGCCCTGGCCAAGGCGGCCAAGGCCCTTTCCGGCGTCACTTTCCACGACCTGTACGAGACCTATCCGGACTTCGCGATCGACATCGAGACCGAGCAGCAGAAGCTGCTCCAGCACGACATCATCGCCTTGCAGTTCCCGCTGTTCTGGTACTCGCCGCCGGCCCTGATGAAGGAGTGGCTGGACCTGGTGTGGCTGCACGGCTTCGCCTACGGCCTGGGCGGCGACGCCTTGGCCGGCAAGCGCCTGTTCGTGGCCTGCACCACCGGCGGGGCGGCCCAGGCCTATCACGCCAAGGGCTACAACCGCTTCACCCTGGACGAATTCCTGCGCCCGCTGGAGCAGACGGCCTATCTGTGCGGCATGGTCTGGGAGACGCCGTTCGTGGTGCACGGGGCGGCGATGAAGGACGACGAGCAGCTGAAGGCCGAGGCCCTGCGCTACCAGGCGCGGCTGTCGGCCCTGCTGACCGCCGACCACGCGGCCGAGGGAGCGTAAGCCATGGAACCGTTCCTGAAGCAGACCCTCGTCTATCTGGGCGCCGCGGTGATCTCGGTGCCGATCGCCAAGCGGCTGGGCCTGGGCTCGGTGCTGGGCTACCTGATCGCCGGCGTGCTGATCGGCCCGGCCATGCTGTCGCTGGTCGGGGAGCAGGGCGACGTCATGCGCTTCGCCGAGTTCGGCGTCGTCATCCTGCTGTTCCTGATCGGGCTGGAGGTGCGCCCCTCCACCCTGTGGGAAATGCGCAAGACGATCTTCGGCCTGGGCGGCGCCCAGGTGGTGGGCACCTCGCTGGCCGTGGCCGCCATCGGCTATCTGCTGGGCCTGCCCTGGCAGACCGCCCTGGCCGTGGGCCTGGTGCTGGCCATGTCGTCGACCGCCATCGTGCTGCAGACCCTCGACGAGAAGGGCCTGAGGCAAGGTCCGGTGGGCCGCGCGGCCTTCGGGGTGCTGCTGCTGCAGGACCTGGCGGTGATCCCGATGTTCGCCCTGCTGCCGCTCTTGGCCACCGTCGCGCCCGAGGCGCACGGCGCGGACGCCGGCGGCCATGGCGCCAGCCTGATCTCGCACCTGCCCGCCTGGGCCCAGGGCCTGGCCGTGCTGGGCGCGGTGGGCGCCGTCGTCGGCGGCGGACGCTACGTCGTGCGGCCGATCTTCCGCTTCATCGCCGAGGCGCGACTGCGCGAGATCTTCACCGCCGCGGCCCTGCTGATCGTGGTTGGCGTGGCGGGCCTGATGCAGGCCGTCGGCCTTTCCCCCGCGCTCGGGGCCTTCCTGGCCGGGGTGGTTCTGGCCGAGAGCGAGTTCCGCCGCGAGCTGGAGACCGACATCGAGCCGTTCCGCGGCCTGCTGCTGGGCCTGTTCTTCATCACCGTCGGCGCCGGCATCGACCTGATGCTGATCGCCCGCCAGCCCCTGACCCTGATCGCCCTGGTGCTGGGCCTGATGGTGCTGAAGTTCCTGGTCATGTTCGGCATCGCCCGCCTGGCCGGCGCGCCCGGACGCGGGGCGGCGGCCGTGGCCACGGCCCTGGCCCAGGGCGGCGAGTTCGCCTTCGTGCTGCTGAGTTTCACGGTCGGGGCCGGCGTCATCGGCGCGGACCTGGCGGCCTTGCTGACCGCCGCCGTCGCCGTCTCCATGGCCCTGACGCCGGTGGCCATGATCCTCTACGAGCGCATCGCCGAGCTGATCAACGCCTCGATCCCCGACGTCGAGCCCGAGGCCCCCAATTTCGACGAGGGCGAGCCCGACATCATCATCGCCGGCTTCGGCCGGTTCGGTCAGATCACCGGCCGCCTCTTGCAGGCCAACGGCTTCAAGTCGACGGTTCTGGACAGCGACATCGAGCAGATCGAGCTGCTGCGGCGCTTCGGCCGACGGGTGCACTATGGCGACGCCACGCGCCTCGACTTGCTGCGCGCCGCCGGGGCCGAGCACGCGCGGATGCTGATCGTCGCGCTCGATGATCGCGAGAAGACAGCCGAGCTGGTCGAGACGGCCCGCAACGCCTTCCCGCACCTGATCATCCTGGCCCGCGCCTGGGACCGCCGCCACGCCTACGACCTGCTGGCCAACGGCGCCGACGCGGTCGAGCGCGAGACCTTCGAGGCGGCTTTGGCGCTGGGTTCGACGGCCCTGCAGAAGCTGGGATTCCGCGCCCACAAGGCGTTCCGGGCCACCTCCTTCTTCCGCCGCCACGACCGCAAGACCTTCGAGGACCTGAAGCCGATGTGGGGCCAGGAAGAGGCCTATATCCTGGCGTCGCGCGACGCGGCCCAGACCATGGACCGCCTGCTGGCCGCCGACTTGGCCAGGATGCGTCCGGGCGAGATGGGCGGCGCCTGGGACACCGCCGCCCGCGACGAGGAACTGCGCAAGCTGGCCCAGCGCCAGGGCCGGGACGGCGAGCCCGTGGAACCGGCCGACGCGGACGGCTGGACGGGAGCGCCGCCGAAGGGCTAAGGCAGGAGGAAGGTCGTCAATAACAACGGGAAAGAAGCGGCATGTATCTGGAGTGCTATCCCACCGAGAGCCGGCCGCCGGAGATCGTGCCTGGACGTCCGCAGCGGGCCTGGATGGACCACTTCGCCGACCGCCATCCCTATCGCTGCCTGCCGCTGACCATGGCCAACACCACCGGCTGGGAGATCCTGTGCCCGGTCGGGTTCGAGGCCACCTGGAACGGCGGCGTCCACCAGAACGACATCACCTTCAAGTCGGACCACCCGCACCCGGGCTTCGACGATTTCGTCAAATCGCACTTCTCGCGCGGGACGATCACCTTCCACACCGGCTATCTGTTCCGCACGCCGCCGGACTGGCTGATCTGGACCATGGGTCCGCCCAACCACATCAAGGACGGCATCCAGCCGCTGGCCGGCCTGGTCGAGACCGACTGGCTGCCCTTCCCCTTCACGATGAACTGGATCTTCACCCGCCCCGGCACGGTGAAGTTCGCCAAGGGCGAGCCGTTCTGCTTCATCACCATGATCCAGGACAAGCCGCTGGAGAACGTGCAGCCGGTGATCCGGCACATGAACGCCAACCCAGACATCCGCAAGCAGTACGACGTCTGGGCCGAGAAGCGCGGCGAGTTCAACGCCCGCATCGCCGCCCGCGACCCGGCCGCCACCAAGGAGGCCTGGCAGCGCTTCTACTTCAAGGGCGAACTGCCCGAGGAGATCGAGGCCCCGGCGCCGAAGGGCCACGTCAACAAGCGCCGCCTGAAGGCCCCGAAGATCGGGTTCTGAGGCCCCATTTCTTCCCGTCATTCTCGCCCTTGTGGCGAGAACCCCTGGTTCCGCTCGCAGGTGAGATGCAAGCGGCGTGCTGAGCACGCCGCCTCTGCCGCCCTTGCGGCTGACAGAGGGGTTCCCGCCACAAGGGCGGGAATGACGGGCGTTGGGGGTTAGCGCCCCAGCACCCGCCCCGCCAGCCAGCGCCGCACCGGCTCGTCGATCAGCTTGAGGCTGGCCCAGGCGATCGCCACCGCCGCCGCGAACACCCCGACCCCGACCAGCGCGCCCTGGGCGGCGGGGATTTTCCGGTCGATGACCCAGCCGGTGTAGATGTAGATCAGCGGATAGTGGGTGATGTAGAGCGGGTAGGAGAGGTCGCCGAAGAAGCGGGCGATCCGCAACGACGGGCCGCTGGCGTCCTTCTCGCCGGCGCCGATGGCGACGATCAGCGGGAACAGCAGGATGATGCAGGCGGCCTCGTAGAGGCCGTTCAGCCACAGCCGTTCCGTCCCGCCGAAGCGCGGCAGGGAAAAGGCGGCGACCAGCAGCAGGCTGCAGACCCAGAAGCCGTGGCCGACCTTGATCCGCTTGCCCAGCCGCATCAGCAGCACGCCGGCGAAGAACGGGAACATCACCCGCGTAAGCCCGATCTGGACGCCATTGGCGTCCAGCGCCCAGCCGCCGATCACGTCGCCGCGCGGGCCTCGCACCAGCAGCCAGATCAGCGCCATGGCCGACAGCGCCACCAGGCCTCCCAGCCAGCGGTTCGAAAGCTTCCGCAGACCGACGGCGTAGAGGAAGTTGGCGATATATTCGTAGAACAGCGACCATTGCGGGCCGTTCAGCGGATAGATCTCGCCCCAGCCGCGGATCTCGGCAGACGGCCGCAGCGGGATCATCACGAAGCCCAGCAGCAGGACGCCGATCACCTGCCAGGTCGTGGCCGTCGCCAGCTTGGGGAACAGCGACCAGTGCTGGAGGCCCAGCAACGCCGCGCCGACCAGACCGCCGATGATGATCATCGGCTGGAGGCGCACCAGGCGGCGCTTCCAGAAGTCCCACTGCCCCATGCCGCCTTCCCAGCGGTCGTCATAGGCGTAGGCGATGACGAAGCCCGACAGCAGGAAGAAGAAGTCCACCGCCAGGTAGCCGTGGTTGATGATCTGCTTCTGCGGACTGCCGCCGGAATAGGCCTCGAACAGGTGGAAGACGACCACCATCAGCGAGGCAACGCCCCGCAGGCCGTCGAGGATGACGTAGTGGCTCTTGGTCCGAACAGGGGCCGGGGCGGTCGCGGAGGATGACGTCATGAACCAAGCTTCGCTGGTGAAGAACGCGCCAGCGTTGTTGGGTTCGCCGTTGAACCTCAACCCTTTTTAGAAAACGCCATCGGCCTGTCGCCGGGGCCTGCCGCTAGACGGGGGCCTGTCTCCGGACGGGTCGCACCGCCTCAGAGGTTCAGGAACAGCCGCCCCGCCAGCCAGGCCGTGGCCAGCCAGAAGGCGCTGCTGAGCACGCCGCCGAAGAACAGGGCGCGTCGGAAGTCGCGGCTGTGCAAAAGTCCGGGCGCGGCGACGGGCCGCGTATCCTGCGTGTGGAACACCTGGAACATCCTCCCGTGGCCCGGCGCTGTGGGGGCTCGCGCCGTTAACCACGGACTCGACGATGTCACGAAACTGACGAAACACAACCTTGGCCATCGCCTTTCGGGCGAATTTCCGCCGCTTTTTCGCCAATTTTGGTGCATTCACACCAAAAATCATCCCCGACCGACAGCCCTGGGTTTACCGACGATCGATATGGGCGCATAGATAGCATTGGAACATAAATCAATCGGAGGTTGCTGTGGCGTTCTCTGATTTCCTTGCTTCCGCCCGCATCAATCGCGCGTTCATCGGCCCGCTGACGGAGGCGCTCAAGCCGGTCCTGGCGCTCAACACCGTCGTCGACATCCTGGTGGTGGTCGACTTCAACATCGCCACCGTTCCCGGCGAAGGGTTCGGCGTCGGTTCGGTCATCGAGCTGATCCGCGCCTCCAAGGTCGGCTGCATGCGGTTCCGCATCGACATCGCCCTGCGGGGCGCGGGAACGCCGGCGGTCGTCGTCCCGGCCGACCCCTACGCCGCCAAGTACGTCAACTTCCGGTTCGACATGCAGGACGGCGCCGCCAAGGTCATCGACCGCTACGAGCAGATCTGGTGCTTCGGCTTCGCGCCGAACAACAGCGGCGGCAATTCGGATGCCCCCATCCAGGCTCACCCCACCGCCTCGACCGACACCGAGCTGGCCTATCTGGCCAAGTGGATGAAGACCAAGAAGGGCGGACTGTTCGCCACCGGCGACCATGACTATCTGGGCGCCTCGATGTGCTGGCGCATGCCGCGCATCCGCTCGATGCGGCGCTGGACCAACGCCGACGGCGTGCCGCCGATCGACACGCCCGACCGCATCGACACCCTGCGCCCGCCCTCGCCCGCCTACGAGCCGGGCTGGCCGGGCGGCCCCCTGGCGCTGGGCAACGGCCCCCACCAGGGCGACCTGACCCCGCAGCCGATCGACTGGGAACCCTGGCAGCGCCAGCGGATCAGCGTTTTCCTCGAGAAGGTGCGGCCCCATCCGGTGCTCTGCCACCCGACCCTCGGGCCGATCGACGTCATGCCCGATCACGCCCACGAGGGCCTGTGCCACGACACCGGCACGATCGATCTCGACGCCGCCTACGACTTCGGCGAGGGCAAGGAGGCGGAATATCCGGACGCCCTGAGCGGCGGTCCCAAGCCCGAGCCGACCGTGATCGCCTACGGCGCGACCCTGGCCTCGCCGCCCTACGTCTTCTCCAAGGGTCCCCAGCCGGCCCGGTCGCGCTTCCCGATGATCAGCGTCTATGACGGCCACCGGGCGGGGGTGGGCCGGGTGGCGACGGACTCGACCTGGCACCACTGGTTCGACGTCAACATCGGGGACATCAAGGCCGAGAACGGCGACAACTGGGCCAAGATCAGCCGCTACTACATCAACCTGGCCAGCTGGCTCAGCCCGCCGGGCTACACCACCCGCTGCCTCTATTTCACGACCTTCGTCAGCCACTTCCAGACCCCCGGGTTCCAGGAGTACGCGCCACGCCTGACGGCCCTGGAGCTGGGCGGGGTGCTGCGGCGCTGGATCGTGCGGACCTACGGTCCGTGCTGGATCACCCAGTCGCTGTTCGACCTGCTAGACGAGCTGCGCTTCCCCTATGCCGAGATCGACAAGATCAAGCTGCCCGGCCCATGGCCGTGCCTGACCTGCCCGCCGTTCGAGCTGTTCGAGGACGCGATCCTGGGCGGGCTGGTCAAGGGCGGCCTGGAGGAGGCCGAGCGGATCAAGACCGCCATGCTGCACGGCCGCTCGCCCGACCCGATCAAGGCCGACAGCCTGAGGGACGTGCTGACGGCCGGGGTGACCCCGGCCATCCAGGAGCTGACCAAGCTGCTGGGCGCCGAGCACGAGGCGGTGGGCGAGGCCCTGGGCCTGGTCGGCCGCTACGCCGCCACGCCCGAACGCCTCGCCAAGAATTGAAGGGCGTCAGACGGCCTTCACGGCCGAGGCGATGTCGCCGACGACCTTGCGCACCAGGGCCGGGTCGTCGCCCTCGGCCATGATGCGGATCAGCGGCTCGGTGCCCGAGGCCCGCACGACGATGCGGCCATTGCCGTTGAGGGCGGCCTCGCCGTCGGCGATGGCTTCCTTCACGGTCTTGGCCTCCAGCGGCTTGCCGCCGGCGAAGCGGACGTTTTCCAGCAGCTGCGGCACCGGCTCGAACTGGCGGGCCAGGGCGCTCATCGGCTGGCCGGTCTCGATCATCACCGCCAGCACCTGCAGGGCGGCGATCAGGCCATCGCCCGTGGTCGAGAAGTCCGACAGGATCAGGTGGCCCGACTGCTCGCCGCCGACGTTGAAGCCGCCCTCGCGCATGCGGGCCATGACGTAGCGGTCGCCCACGGCGGTGCGCTCCAGCGTCAGGCCCAGGTCCCTGAGCGAGCGTTCGAGGCCGAGGTTCGACATCACGGTGGCCACGACGCCGCCGGCCTTCAGCTTGCCGGCCCGGGCGAAGGCGCCGGCGATGATGGCCATGATCTGGTCGCCGTCGACGATCAGGCCCTTCTCGTCGCAGATCACCAGGCGGTCGGCGTCGCCGTCCAGGGCGATGCCGATGTCGGCGCGGTACTCACGCACCAGCTTGGCCATCGCGTCGGGATGGGTCGAGCCGCATTCCTCGTTGATGTTGGTGCCGTCCGGATCGACGCCCAGGCTGATGACCTCGGCGCCCAGTTCGTAGAGGGCCGTGGGGGCGACCTTGTAGGCCGCGCCGTTGGCGCAATCGACGACGATGCGCAGGCCCGAAAGGGACAGGTGACGCGGGAAGGTCGCCTTGACGATCTCGACATAGCGGGCCTGGGCGTCGTCGATGCGCTTGACGCGGCCAAGGTCGCGCGGGGCGGCGAGGCCTTCCTGCAGGCCCTCGCCCATCAGGGCCTCGATCTTCAGTTCCTGCTCGTCCGACAGCTTGTAGCCGTCGGGGCCGAACAGCTTGATGCCGTTGTCGGCGAAATTGTTGTGCGAGGCCGAGATCATCACGCCGAGGTCAGCGCGCATCGAGCGGGTCATCATCGCCACGGCCGGGGTGGGCAGCGGGCCGAACAGGCGCACGTCCATGCCGACGCTGGTGAAGCCGGCGACCAGGGCCGGCTCGATCATGTAGCCCGACAGGCGGGTGTCCTTGCCGATCACCACCAGGTGACGGCGGTCGTCCTGCGAGCGGAACAGCTTGCCGGCCGCCAAACCGACGCGCAGGGCGACTTCGGCGGTCATCGGGTGCTTGTTGGCCTGGCCGCGGATGCCGTCGGTGCCGAAATAGGCGCGCTTGCTCATGGGGGTCTTCATGTCGCTTAAGTGAACTTGCTCGGCCCATATAGAGCCTCGCCGGGGCGGAGTCTGGACCGCGAAACGATCCGAAATGCAGATTTACGTCGCCGGTCCCTGCGCGAGTGCTAAAGGCCGCGCTCGAAATATCCCGTACGGGTAGCAATAATCCTCCCGGCGCGTTCTACAAAGGATCATGTCCCATGTGCGGCATCATCGGCATCGTCGGTAAGGCCTCCGTCGCCGAGCGTCTGGTCGAGAGCCTCAAGCGGCTCGAGTACCGGGGCTACGACTCGGCCGGCATAGCGGGCGTGGTGGGGACGGGCGTCGAACGCCGCCGGGCCAAGGGCAAGATCAAGGCCCTGGAAGAGGTGCTGGCCGCCGAGCCTCTCACCGCCACCACCGGCATCGGCCACACCCGCTGGGCCACCCACGGCGAGCCGAACCTGAAGAACGCCCACCCGCATTCGGCCGGCCGCGTCACCCTGGTGCACAACGGCATCATCGAGAACTTCGCCGAACTGAAGGCCGAGCTGGCCGCCGCCGGCCGCACCTTCTCCAGCGACACCGACACCGAGGTGATCGCCCACCTGATCGACGCCGAGCTGGCCACGGGCCTGGCCCCGCTGGACGCCTTCAAGGCCACGCTCGACCGCCTGACCGGGGCCTACGCCCTGGCCGTGCTGATCGAGGGGGCCGAGAACCTGGTGCTGGGCGCCCGCCGCGGCAGCCCGCTGGTCGTGGGCGAAGGCCAGGGCGAGATGTTCCTGGGCTCGGACGCGCTCGCCGTCGGCCCGTTCACCAACCGGGTGATCTATCTCGACGAGGGCGACTACGTGGCCCTCGACCACGACAGCGCCCGGATCTTCGACGCCTCGGGCGCGGCGGTGACCCGCCCCGTGCGCGTGGTGCCGGCCAGCGCCGTGATGATGGAGAAGGGCAACTACCGCCACTTCATGGAAAAGGAGATCCACGACCAGCCCGAGGGGTGCCAGCGCACCATCGCGGCCTATGTGGACGCCCTGACCAGCAAGACCGCCATCCCGGGCGAGGTCGACTGGGCCAAGCTGGAGCGCATCCAGATCGTCGCCTGCGGCACCTCCTACATCGCCGGCGTCGTGGGCAAGTACCTGATCGAGCAGCTGGCCGACCTGCCGGTGGACGTCGAGATCGCCTCGGAATTCCGCTACCGCCAGCCGGCCCTGCGTCCGGGAGCGCTGGTCGTGGCCATGTCGCAGTCGGGCGAGACCGCCGACACGCTTGCGGCCCTGCGCTACTGCAAGGCCAAGGGCATGAAGAGCGCCGTGGTCGTCAACGCCACGGAATCGACCATGGCCCGGGAGGTCGACGTGGTCTGGCCGATCCACTGCGGTCCGGAGATCGGCGTGGCCTCGACCAAGGCCTTCACCGCCCAGGTCAGCGTGCTGACCGCCATCGCCGTGGCCGCCGCCAAGGCGCGCGGGACCATCGACGCCGCCGAGGAGCAGCGCCTGGTGAAGGTGCTGCTGGAGGCCCCGCGCCTGATCGCCGAGGCCATCCACCTGGAAGGCGCGATCAAGGAGATCGCCGCCGACGTCGCCAAGGCCCGCGACGTGCTCTATCTGGGCCGCGGCCCGATGTCGGCCCTGGCCCTGGAAGGCGCGCTGAAGCTGAAGGAGATCAGCTACATCCACGCCGAGGGCTACGCCGCCGGCGAGCTGAAGCACGGCCCGATCGCCCTGGTGGACGACAAGACCCCGATCGTCATCCTCGCGCCCCATGACAGCTGGTTTGAAAAATCGGCCTCGAACATGAGCGAGGTCATGGCGCGCGGCGGCCAGGTGATCTTCATCACCGACACCGAAGGCGTGAAGCACGCCCCGGCCGGCGCCAAGGTCGTCGTCACCGCCCCGGCCAGCGATCCGCTGGTCTCGACCCTGGTGATGTCGGCCCCGATCCAGCTGCTGGCCTACCACGTCGCCGTCATCAAGGGCGCGGACGTGGACCAGCCGCGCAACCTGGCCAAGTCGGTGACGGTGGAATAGCGCCGCACGCTTGACGGCAGAACCGGCCAAAGACTCTACTCCCGGAATGTTTTCCGGGGGCGTGCTTCGATGATCGATAGACCTTGGCTGGCGGCGGTGCTGGCGCCCGTCGTCCTGTTCGGAGCGGCGGCGCAGGCCCGCGCGGCCGAGGCGTACGACGCCGCCAACTGGCATGGGCTGTGCGACGCCGTCGGCTGCTCGACCTGGGGCGCGGGCGAGACCCTGGCCCAGCCGGGTTATGTGCTGCTGGCCGAGACCGCCGGCGGCCGGCGGCTGGTGTTCGGCGCCGGGGTGCGCTCGCAGCGCCCGTCGGACGGCCAGCTCAAGATCGAGATCGCCGACAAGGCCGGCGCGACGCTGTGGTCGGCGACCCTGCCCGGCCGCGCCAACCGCCCGTCGACGCGGGCGGTGCTTTATGACGACGCCGAGATCCAGCGCGCGCTCGACGCCCTGAAGGCCGGGGCCAGCCTGAAGCTGGGCCTGACCTCGGATCCGTGGCCAGCGGCGACCATCGCCCTGAAGGACGCCGGCGCGGCCCTGGCGTGGTCTCGGGCCAAGCCCGGCGTGGCCGCCTCGCCGCCGATCGTGCGCCGCCCGGCCGCGCCGCCCTCGGCCGACCTGCCATCGACGCCGCCCGAAGTGGCCAAGGCCTGCGAGGCCCTGTCGGAATTCGCCATCGTCCGCCTGTCGCCCAACAAGATCCTGTGGGTGTCGAACTGCAGCGGCGTGTCGATCAATGAAGACGCCAAGCTGCACATGACCGACGACGCCGGCCGGCTGCTGCCGCTGCCGGCCTTCGGCGACGCCCCCGCCGGCGGCGCCCCGGAGCTGACCAACGTCACCTTCGACTACCAGACGCGGGTGCTGACGGCGGTGTTCCGCGACAACCGCTACTACGGCTGCGGGCAGCGGCGCGACTGGGTGTGGGACGGCCAGCGCCTGGCCCTGATCCGCGACGCCTCGGCCGAGTGCATCGGCATGGACGAGACCGACTGGCCGACCTCGTTCCGGGCCATGGTCGAGGAGCGCTAGCCCGCCGCCAGCCCGGCCAGGATCAACGGCTTCACCTTCAGGTCGGTCTTGCTGAACACGAGGTCCTCGCGGCCGAAATACTCCTTCTGGCGGCCGGCGCACCAGTCGGTGGTGACGATGGTCAGATGGGTCTTGTCGGGGCGCGTGGGGCCGCTGGCGTAGGCGAAGTCGCCGGTCAGCCTGTCGAACGGGAAGCCGCGATCCTGGTCGGTGCGCGACAGGATGTCGGCCAGGGTCGCCGCGTCGACTTCCGCCTTCATGATCACGCCGTCGAAGCGGACCACGGAGTCGTAGGCGTAGCGGCTCAGCTCGCCGGCCGGCAGGCCCATGCCCATGGTCGTGTGGCCCATGAAGCCGACGTCGGCGCCGGCCGCCCTGGCCATCAGGCCGGCGACCTTGCGGCCGGTGTCGCCCAGCGACAGGGCCTTGGGGACGCGGGCGACCACCGCCCGCTCCTCGGGCAGCAGGCGGGCGGCGAGCACCTCTTTGACGTGACGCTTGAGGACCGGATCCGCCGGTCCATTGGGATCGACCACGACGCGGGAGATGCGGATCGGGTCGGCCTTGCGGGCGCGATCGATCGTGGCCACCGTCAGCGGCTGGCCCCAGGCGCCGGTGTGGACGTAGCGGCTGGACCCCCGCGCGTGCTCGACCGTCAGGTGGTTGTGGCCGCCCAGGAACAGGGTGCGGTCGGGCAGGCCGGCCAGCAACGGCCGGTCGGCGGGCAGGCCGGCGTGGCTCATCACAATCAGGAGGCCGTCGCTGGGCGGAGCGGACGGCAGATTGGCCTGCGCCCACGGCGTCGGCGCCGGGATCGACAGGTCGGGCCGGATCGCCTTGGGATAGGTGTCGATCGAATTGGTGGCCCAGCCGACCAGATGCACCGGGTAGCCGAGGTCGAGCGTGGCGCGCGAGGAGGCGATCGGACGGCCGGTGCGCTTGTCGACGATGTTGCTGACCACGGTGATGCCGAGCGCCCGGGCGCGCTCGGCGGCGGCGGCGATGTCCTCGACCAGGTCGGCGTCGTGGTTGCCGATGTTGATGACCGTGGGCGCCAGCCTGGCGACGGCTTCCAGGAAGGCCCAGTCGAGCTCGCCGTCGCTGCGCTTGGCCACGACGTTGCCGGCCTCGAAGAGGTCGCCGTTCAGCAGGATCAGGCTGGGCGTGGCGTCACGGCGGACGATGCGGCGCATGGTCTCCAGCAGGGCCGGCATGATCCCGTAGGCCGAGTGCAGGTCCGACAGCATCAGCACCTTGGCCCGACCGGTGGCGGCCAAGGCCGCGGGGGCGAGCATCAGTCCGGCCGTCGCGCCGCCGAGCACCGTGCGCCGATTGAAACCGTTCATGCCAAGCCTCCGCGATTGCCGCGCCCTGCCTAGAACTTGTCGGCGGCGGAGGAAACCGTTGAGGGCGAGATCAGCGCGCTTACCCCCTTACTCCCGTCATTCCCGCCCTTGTGGCGGGAACCCCTGGTTCCGCTGACACGGGAAGCGCCGGCGGCGTGCCGAGCACGCCGCCCCACTCGCCTTTGCGGCTGACAGAGGGGTTCCCGCCACAAGGGCGGGAATGACGGGAAGGAAGGAGGTGAGGAAGGCCCCCTCACTTCTCGCTGTCGAGGTGCGCCATCATCGCCGGGGCGTAGCGCTCGCCGGCCGCCGCGCCCTTGGGCACCGCCGCCTCGATGGCCGCCAGGTCGTCGGCGGTCAGCACGACGTCGAGCGCGCCCAGGGCTTCGGACAGGCGGTCGCGGCGGCGGGCGCCGACCAGGGGGACGATGTCGTCGCCGCGCGAGGCGACCCAGGCGATGGCGATCTGGGCGACGCTGACGCCCTTGGCCTGGGCGACGCCGCGCAGGGTCTCGACCAGCGCCAGGTTGCGGTCGAGGTTCTCGCCCTGGAAGCGCGGGGAATGGGCGCGGAAGTCGCGGGCGGCGGGCTGGGCGGTCTTGTCCCAGTGGCCGCTGATCAGGCCGCGCGACAGCACGCCGTAGGCGGTGATCGAGATGCCGAGCTCGCGGGTGGTCGGCAGGATGGCCTCTTCGATGCCGCGCGACAGCAGCGAATATTCGATCTGCAGGTCGCTGATCGGGGCGACGGCGGCGGCGCGGCGGATGGTGTCGGCGCCCACTTCCGACAGGCCGATGTGGCGGATGTAGCCGGCGTCGCGCAGCTCGACGAGGGCGCCGATGGTGTCTTCGATCGGCACGTCGGGATCCAGGCGCGAGGGCCGGTAGACGTCGATGTGATCGACCTGCAGGCGGCGCAGCGAGTAGGTCAGGAAGTTCTTCACCGCCTTGGGCCGGCTGTCATAGCCGAGGAAGGCGCCGTCCGGGCCGCGCAGGGCGCCGAACTTGACGCTGATCAGGGCCTTGTCGCGGTCCTGACCCTTGAGCGCCTCGGCGATCAGCATCTCGTTGTGGCCCATGCCGTAGAAGTCGCCGGTGTCGAGCAGGGTGATCCCGGCCTCCAGGGCGGCGTGGATGGTGGCGATGCTCTCGGCCCGGTCGGCGGGGCCGTAGAGGTCGGACATGCCCATGCAGCCGAGGCCGAGGGCCGAGACGGCGGGACCGGTGGTTCCGAGCTTGAGGGTGCGCATGGCGGTTTCCTTCGTGCGGGGCGGCGCCTGGAAAACAGAAAGGGGTTGGGGACACTCGAGCGCCGCGGTGTTTGACGAGGCGACTATGCCTTCGCGCGACCTGTGCGATAATCCGCTCACTCACGCACGAGCCGTTCGGAAATTCGCACAATGGCCAGCCCCGACCTCGCCGATCTCGACGCCTTCGCCGCCGTGGCCCGGGCCCGGAGCTTTCGCGGCGCGGCCGTGGGCCGAGGGGTGTCGGCCTCGTCGCTGAGCGAGGCGGTGCGGCGACTGGAGGCGGCGCTGGGCGTGCGCCTGCTCAACCGCACCACCCGCAGCGTCACCGCCACCGAGGCCGGCGAGCGCCTCCTGGAGCGCCTCTCACCCGCCCTGGCCGAGGTGGCCGGCGCGCTGGACGCAGTGAACCAGTTCCGCGACAGCCCGACCGGAACCCTGAAGCTGAACGTGCCCGGCGCGGCGGCCAAGCTGTCCCTCGGCGAACTGATCGGCCCGTTCCTGCGCGCCAATCCCGGCATAACGCTGGAGATCATCGTCGAGGACAGCTTCGTCGACGTGCTGGCGGCCGGGGCCGACGCCGGGGTGCGCTACGGCGAGCGGCTGGAGAAGGACATGATCGCCGTGCCGCTGTCGGGTCCCGAGCGCTACCAGGCCGCGGCCTCGCCGGACTTCCTGGCCCGCCACGGCGTTCCGCGCCATCCGCGCGACCTGCTGGCCATGCCCTGCATCCGCCACCGCTTTCCCAGCGGGGCGATGATCGTTCCGGAGTTCGAGAAGGACGGCGAGATCATCCGCGTCTCGCCGGAGGGACCGCTGGTCACCTCGTCGTCGGAACTGGAGATCCGCGCCGCCGAGGAGGGGCTGGGCGTGGTGATGAGCTTCGAGGGCCTGCTGGCGCCGGCGGTGGCCGCCGGCCGGCTGGTCCCGGTGCTGGAAGACTGGAACCCGCCCTTCGACGGACCCTTCCTCTACTACCCCAGCCGGCGGCACATGCCCGCCCCGCTGCGGGCCTTCGTCGACTTCCTGCGGGCCCGCAGAACCGCAAGCCTGGCGGGAAATTGAATCTTCTCCGGCGTTTGCCGCCTGTTCACCGTCGGCTGTCATGCTGCCCGGCGATAGAACGAGGGGCACTCCGCCGATGACCGTCCACAGCCGCTTCGCCGCCCGTCTGGGCGGGGCGTTCGCCCGTGTCGCCACGCGCCTGCGCGGCCTCGGTTCGAACACGCGCGGCGGCATCGCCGTCTGGGTGGCTCTCAGCATCCTGCCGCTGTCGATCCTGGTGTTCGGCGTCGTCGACGTCAGCCGGATGAGCCTGGAGCGGCGCCGCCTGCAGGACGCCCTGGACGCCGCGACCCTGATCGCCGCGCGCACCACCGCCACCGACGAGAGCACCCTGACGGCGACCGGCAGCGCGGCCCTCAAGGCCGAACTCGGCTCCACCACGGCCACGTCGAAGTTCTACGTCGACTCCAAGAAGGAGGTCATCGGCGAAGCCTCGATCTCGATCTCGCCGATCATCCTGGGCCTGATCAACAACAACAAGCCGCTGGTGACCAGCGCCAAGTCCTACGTGGTGCGCTCGTCGAAGAACCTGGAAGTGGCCCTGGTGCTCGACATCACCGGCTCGATGGACGGCACCAGCCGCATCGGCGCCCTGAAGACCGCCGCCGCCGACCTGATCGACACCGTCGTGCAGGACGTGCAGACGCCCTACTATTCCAAGGCCGCGATCGTGCCGTACTCGATCGGCGTCAATGTCAGCACCTATGCCGACAGCGTGCGCGGGGCCGTTCCGTCCAGCACGCTGAGCAGCGCGGCCTGGTACAGCGCCACCAAGACCATCTCGGCCTACACCAAGGGCTCGCCGACGACGATCACCACCTCGGCAACGCACGGCCTGGCGGTGGGCGACTACGTCTACATCACCGGCACCGGCTCCAGCTATCTGAACTCCAAGATCCTGGCCGTGACCAGCGTGCCGTCGACGACCACCTTCAAGGTCACGCCCAGCAGCAGCATCACCAGCACCGGTTCGGCCGGCACGATCTACAAGTGCCTGACCTCGACCTGCTCGGTGGTGATCACCACCGCCTCGACGCACAACTTCCAGACCGGCGACCAGGTGCTGCTGAGCGGCATCAGCGGCATGACGGCCCTGAACAGCCAGAAGCCGACGATCACCTACAAGACCACGACGACCTTCGACACCAACATCGTCGGCACCTCGTACACCACCGCCGGAACCGGCGGCACGGGCTCGTGCTACAGCACCGCCCGCTCGGACATCAGCTGCGCCTTCTTCAACTTCACCAGCGCCAGCAGCACCAGCGAGAGCTTCCCGATCAGCACCTGCGCCACCGAGCGCACGGGCGCCTACGCCTATACCGACGACGCCCCCAGCACCTCGCTGGTCGGCCGCAACTACCCGGCCTCGACCTCCTATGGCGCCAGCTCGACCAACCCCTGCCCGACCAGCATCATCACCCCGCTGAGCACCGACAAGACGGCCCTGAAGGCCCAGATCAACGCCCTGGCGGTGGGCGGCTCGACGGCCGGCCAGATCGGCCTGGCCTGGGGCTGGTACATGGTCTCGCCGAACTTCTCGTACCTGTGGCCCAACACCTCGCAGAAGCCGGCCGCCTATGGCGCCGAGGACCTGATGAAGGTGGTGGTGCTGATGACCGACGGCGCGTTCAACACCAACTACTGCAAGGGCGTGATCGCCAAGGACGCCGGCTCCGGCTCGGGCGGCACGGCCGACCACATCAACTGCGCGGCCACCAACGGCGACGCCTTCACCCAGGCCCAGACGCTGTGCACCAAGATGAAGGCCAAGAACATCATCATCTACACGGTGGGCTTCGACGTCGGCAGCGACGCCACCGCCAAGTCGATGCTCAGCGCCTGCGCCACCAGCAGCGACTACGCCTACTTCCCGGCCAACGCCACCGAGCTGAAGACCGCCTTCAAGGCCATCTCCCAGCAGATATCGGCGCTGCGGATCGCCCAGTAGCAGGCGAGCGCCGCGCCCGAAGCGCGCATGAAAAAGGCCCCGTCCGCGAGGACGGGGCCTTCGTCGTTTCGGAGACCTCGGCGGCCCGATCAGGCCAGCTTGATCTCGCGCAGGCGCTGCTGGAGGAATTCGTCGGCGGTGATCGACTCCGGATAGCGGTCCGGGTTCTCCGCGGTGACGGTGTTGGGCAGGGTCTTGATCTCGTAGTCCGACGCGAAGTGCAGGAAGAACGGCGTCGAGTAGCGCGGCACGCTCCGGCGCTCGGGCGGCGGGTTCTGCACGCGGTGGACGGTCGAGGGCAGGACGTGGTTGGTCAGGCGCTCGAGCATGTCGCCGATGTTGACGACGATGCAGCCCGGCGGCGGGTTGATCGGCAGCCAGTCGCCGTTGCGGTCGAGCAGCTCCAGGCCGCCCTCTTCGGCGCCGAGCAGCAGGGTGATGGTGTTGATGTCGCCGTGGGCGCCGGCGCGCACGCCGGTGGCGTCCTGCGGGATCGGCGGATAGTGCAGCAGGCGCAGCACCGAATTGCCGTTCTCGACGGTCGGCTTGAAGAAGTCGCGGTCGAGCTTCAGGTAGGTGGCGATCGCCTCCAGCACCTTGCCGCCCATGCTGTCGAGGGCGTTGTAGAGCCAGCTGACGTCATGCTTGAAGGCCGGGATCTCGGCCGGCCAGACGTTGTCGGCCATGGTGGCGCGGAAGCGGTGGCCGGGCGGCAGGTCACGACCCATGTGCCAGAATTCCTTCAGGTCGTGGTGCGTGGCGCCCTTGGCGGTCTCGACCCCGAACGGGATGTAGCCGCGCGCGCCGCCCTTGACCCCGGCGTACTGCTTCTTGGTGTCGACCGGCAGGGCGAAGAAGGCCTTGGCGTCGTCCACCGCCGCGTCGATGCGGTCCTGCGGCAGGTCGTATTCCGAGAGCACCGCGAAGCCATAGCGCTCGAACGAGGCGCCCAGCTCCTTGGAGAAGCGGTCGAAGTCCTTGCTGTAGAGGGTGAACGAGACGGGCTCGATGGCGGATGCGGACACGGTTGGCCTTCGGATATTAGTAAGACGGGCCTTACTACACCCAAGAGGCGGCGGAACGAAGGCCGTTCATCCCCCGCTCATGTGGTTTGTCGGAACTTGACCATAACGGGTGCGTTTCATCCGCTAATCGAACACTTCACGGGATAGACGGCAGATGACCAACAAGACCGCCTTCCGCGCCGCCGCTTTGGGCGCCCTCCTGATCGGCGCCGGCGCCATGACGGCCTGCACCACCACCGACCCGTACACGGGCATGCCGGTGCGCAACAACACCGGCACGGGCGCCCTGGCCGGGGCCGGCATCGGCGCGGCCCTGGGCTATCTGACCAACACCAACAAGGGCGAGCAGGGCCGCAAGAACGCCCTGATCGGGGCGGGCATCGGCGCCCTGGCCGGCGGCGCGACCGGCGCCTACATGGACCGCCAGCAGGCCGACTTCCGCCGCAGCCTGGAAGGTTCGGGCGTCGCGATCCGCCGCAACGGCGACCAGATCGTGCTGGTCATGCCCAGCGACGTGACCTTCGCCGTCGACAAGTCGGACGTGCAGCCGCAGTTCACCCGCGTGCTCGACGACGTGGCCCGCACCCTGAACGCCTATCCGCAGACCACGATCGACGTGGTCGGCCACGCCGACTCCACCGGTCCGGACGACTACAACCAGGGTCTGTCGGAGCGTCGCGCCGGCTCGGTGGCCGCCTATCTGACCGGTCCCGGTCGCGTGCTGCCCGACCGCCTGTTCGTGGCCGGCCAGGGCGAGCGCCAGCCGGTCGCCACCAACGACACCGCCGAGGGCCGCGCCCAGAACCGCCGGGTCGAGATCATCCTGCGCCCGCTCACCCAGTAAGCGACGCGCCAGGACGCCAGATCGGGGGCGGGGCGGCTTGACCAGCCGCCCCGCCCTTCGCTTTACAGGGACCATGAAGACCCGCGCCGACCTCATCGCCTTCTTCGACGCCCACGGCGTCGATCATTCCACCCTCGACCACCCGCCGGTGTTCCGCGTCGAGGAGGGGCTGGAGATCAAGAAGGCCCTGCCCGGCGGCCACACCAAGAACCTGTTCCTCAAGGACGCCAAGGGCCAGCTGTGGCTGATCTCGGCGCTGGGCGAGACGGTGATCGACCTCAAGAAGCTGCACCACGTGATCGGCTCGGGCCGGCTGTCGTTCGGCCCCGAGGCGATGATGGTCGAGACTCTCGGGGTGACGCCGGGCTCGGTCACCGCCTTCGGCCTGATCAACGACGGCGAGCGGCGCATCCGCTTCGTGCTCGACAAGGCGCTGGGGCAGGCCGATCCGGTGAACTTCCATCCACTGAAGAACGACGCCACCACCGCCGTCAGCCAGGCCGGCTTCCGCAAGTTCCTCGCCGCCCTGGGGATCGAGCCGATGATCGTCGACTTCGAGGCCATGGCCGTCGTTGGCCAGGACCGGGTCGGCCAGGACGGGGTCGGCTAGGACAGGGTGGGTCGCCTTTTTCCAGCTCAGCTTGAAACCGGACGGCCTTTCTACATTTTAAGTTGCATTGAGGCGCGCGAACTCCACCCTCGAGGAGGCTCTCCATGCATCTGGCTTTCCGACCCGCCCTGACCGCGGTCCTGGCCTGCGCGGCGCTGACGACCCAGGCCTGCGCCCAATCGGAGCCCGCCTCGGGACCCGACCTGAAAGCCTTCGACCAGGCCCGGTTCATTCCGTTCACGCCCTGGCCGGCCGGGCAGGCGCCGTTCACGACGGCGCCGACCGTGGCCCTGCGCCTCGACGGGCCGCTGGGCGCCTTCAGACCGCCGCCGGTGGTGATGGACACCGGCTCGACGGGCCTGGTGATCTCGGCGGCGGACCTGCCCGGCTACAGCCCCGCCAAGACGGCGGGATACAAGCCCGGCTGGGAGTTCCTGAGCAGCAGCAAGCGGCTGTGGATCGGTCACTGGGTTCCGACCAGCGTCGCCTTCCTCGATGGGGCCGGCGTCGAGGTCGCCCGGTCGCAGGTTCCTGTGCTGGTGGTCGAGACCGAGCTCAACTGCCCCGGCTACGACGTGAAGGCCGCGCCGGGGACCTGCGCCGCGCCCAAGGCCCGGATCGATCTGCCCAAGGGCATCGCCTATATGGGCGTCGGCTTCGGGCGCGAGGGCAACGGCCAGTCGCAGGGCACGCCCGACAAGAACCCGCTGCTGAACATCGTCGCCATCGACGGCCGGCCGATCGCGCCGGCGACCTTTCGCCGGGGCTATGTGGTGACGCGCGACGGCGTGCACGCGGGCCTGACCCCGGCGCTGGCCGCCGGCTTCCGGTTCGCCAAGCTGGGGCCGCCGGGCGCGGGCGGGCCGCTGGACTGGCCGCAGGCGCCGATGCGGGTCGCGGCCGGACGCCTGCCCGCCCAGCCGGGCGCTCTGCTGATCGATACCGGCATCCCGACCATGTATCTGGGCGTGGCCGATCCAAGCGCCCTGCGGACGGTCACGCAGACCAACCACAACGACAAGGCCCCTGCAAAGGTGCTGGCGGCCGGCGAGACGGTGACCGTCACCGTGCCGACCGCGCCGGCCACGACCTTCGCCTTCACGGTGGGCCGGCCCGACGACGCGGCCCCCAGCCAGGTGCTGGTGAACTCGCCGATGCAGACAGCCTTCGTGAACACCGGCCGCCACGTGCTGCGCCGCTACGCGGTGCTGTTCGACGCCGACGGCGGCTGGTTCGGACTGCGGCCGGCGGCCGAGGGCGGCCAGGACTAGGCTTGCGCGGCACAACCACAGGCCGCATCCTTCCCGCAAAACAAACCCGAGGGAGGGGCCATGACCTGGTTGCCGATCACTTCTGCTTTGTGCGTGGCGAGCGTCGCGGGACTGGTGGCCCTCAGCGTGCCGGTGGCGACCTATCGGCTGAAGTCGCAGATCACGCTCGGCAAGGGCGACGACCCGGTGCTGACCGCCCGCATCCGCGCCCACGGCAACTACATCGAATACGTCCCGATCGGCCTGATCGCCATCGGCCTGGCCGAGCTGGAGGGCGCGCCGACGGCGCTGGTGCTGGCCAGCGCGATCGCCCTCGCCCTAGGCCGGCTGATCCACGCGATCGGCATGCTGACGGGGGCGAAGATCCCGCCGCGGGCCATCGGCATCACCCTGACCTGGCTGGCCCTGGCAGGCGCCGGGGCCGGGGTCCTCACAGCAATGATCCGCTCGTGACGCGGCGAAGATTGCGAAGCGGCCCGGCAAGGACCATCTTGCGGCGCTGAGCGACCGCGCGTGAGAGAAGACCCATGTCCCTGATCGGTGAAAAGCCCGCCCCCATCCAGGCCGGCGGCGGCAAGAGCGAGCACATCAAGGACGGGACCGACGCCACCTTCATGGCCGACGTCATCGAGGCCTCGAAGACCCAGCCGGTGATCGTCGACTTCTGGGCGACCTGGTGCGGTCCGTGCCGCCAGCTGACCCCGGCCCTGGAAAAGATGGTCAACGCCGCCAAGGGCGCGGTGAAGCTGGTGAAGATCGACGTCGACGCGAACCCGGGCTTCGCCGGCCAGCTGCGCGTGCAGTCGATCCCCACGGTCTACGCCTTCGTCGACGGCCAGCCGGTGGACGGCTTCCAGGGCGCCCTGCCCGAAAGCCAGATCCAGCAATTCGTCGAGCGCATCTCGGGCCCGCCGGCCGCCGGCGCGGTGGACGAGCTGCTGTCGATGGCCAAGGAGAGCCTGGACGTCGAGGACCTGGGCGGCGCGGCCCAGGCCTTCGCCCAGGTGCTGCAGATGGAGCCCGACAACATCAAGGCGCTGGGCGGTCTGGCCCGCGTCTACCTGGCCGGCGGCGACCTGGAGCGCGCGGCCGAGATCGCCGCCATGGCCCCCGAGACCGCCAAGGATCCTGACCTGGAAAGCGTGCGCGCCGCCCTGAAGCTGGCCGAGGCCGCCCCGTCCGAGACGGCGGCCTTCGAAAAGCGCCTGGCCGCCGACGCCGACGATCACGAGGCCCGCTTCGAGCTGGCCAAGGCCCTGGCCGGCGCCGGCCGCCTGGACCTGGCCAGCGACCACCTGCTGACCATCATCCAGCGCGACCGCGCCTGGAACGACGAAGCGGCCCGCAAGCAGCTGCTGACGGTGTTCGAGGCGGCCGGGCCGACCTCGGAAATCGCCAAGCAGGGCCGCAAGCGTCTGTCGGCGATCCTGTTCAGCTAGGAAACCCTGGCGGGGCCGCGCGTTCACACTATCCAGTCAAGGAGGCCGCCATGCCGGGCGTATACCGGAAGACCCTCGACCTGCCGCTGGTGATACCCGTGTTCCCGCTGGACGGCGCCTTGCTGCTGCCGGGCGGCCAGCTGCCGCTCAACATCTTCGAGCCGCGCTATCTGAACATGCTGGACGACGCCATGTCGGGCGAGCGGATCATCGGCATGGTGCAGACCCGGGCCGGGAGCGACGTGCAGAGGCCGTCTCTGGCGCCGGTCGGCTGCGCGGGCCGCGTGACCAGCTTCGCCGAGACCAGCGACGGCCGCTACCTGATCACCCTGACCGGGGTGGCGCGGTTCCGGGTCGGCGAGGAGCTGCCGGTGCGCACGCCCTATCGTCAGGTGCGGGCCGACTTCGCGCCCTATGACCTCGACCTGCACGAGGACCAGCAGGAGCCCGCCGGCGACGGCGCGCCGCTGCTGAACGCCCTGCGGCGCTATCTCGACCACCGCGGCCTGGCCATCGACTGGGGCGAGGCCCACGCCGCGCCCTCGGACGCCTTGATCAACAGCCTGGCCATGGCCCTGCCGTTCGATCCGCTGGAGAAGCAGGCCCTGCTGGAGGCCCGCACCCTGGCCGACCGCCGCAACACCCTGGTCACCCTGCTGGAAATCGACGCCGCCCAGGACGACGACGAACCGCCGTCGCTGCAGTAGGGGAGCGTCAGGATCATCCCCTCCAACGCCCGCACGTGAGGCGAAAGCGGCGTGCCGAGCACGCCGCCCCATCCGCCCTTGCGGCTGACAGAGGCGTTCCCGCCACAAGGGCGGGAATGACGGGAGATATGGATAGGACTTACGGCTTCACCGCATCCCAAGCCGCCACCTGGTAGCCGTTCTCCGACAGGCATTGCCCCATGGCCGCCTTGTGCCGCTCGTCGAGGGCGGCGCGCTGGCTCTTGCTGCCCTTGGCCTTGTCGTAGGGGACCTTGAGCACCAGGCCGGTCGGGCCGGGCGGCAGGTCGCGGGCCGTGGCGCTGGCCGGGTGCACCTTGAAGCCGGTGGTCTTGCCGCCCCGCACCTCGTCGCGGCACGAGGCGAAGGTGCTGGCGAAGGCCTTCTCGTCGGCGGCGTTGGTCGCCAGGCGCGGGGAATAGCCGCCGCCCCCTCCCATCGAGCCGCAGGCGGCGAGGGTCATGACGCTGGCGGCCACGGTGGTGCTCAGGAAGATCCGTTCGGTGACGGTCATGTCTGCATCCAAGATCGTTGTTATCGCTTCTGCGACAACCGCGACCTTGCGCCGGAGGTTCCGGCGGCGGGGCTTTCCCATTTCGCCGGCCGGCTCTAGAACAGCGCCATGACCGCCGCTCCTCCGCTCCCGCCCGTCGATGTCGATCCGCGCCTGCTGGAGGTGCTGGTCTGCCCGGTGACCCGCGCCCCGCTGTTCTACGACCGCGCCCGCGGCGAACTCGTCAGCCATACGGCCAAGCTGGCCTATCCGATCCGCGACGGCGTGCCGATCATGCTGCCGGAAGAAGCCCGCAGCCTGGCGGACGGGGAGTAGGCGGCGCTAACCCCCTCCGGCCCTTCGGGCCACCTCCCCCAGAGGGGGAGGATTGATGCTCCCCCTCTGGGGGAGCTGTCGGCAAAGCCGACTGAGGGGGCCTAAAGCGCCGTCCCTCGCAGCAGCTTCGGCAGGTCGCCCACGCCGCCGCCGGCCTCGTGCATGAAGAACCGGCGGGCCGGGGCGATGCGGTTGACCGCCGCCATGCCGACGCCGCGCGCGATGCGCAGCAGCGGATTGTCGTTCGAGAACAAGCGCACGAAGCCGTCGAAGGCCAGGGCGTTGGTGACGTTGTCGAACCTGCGCCAGCGGGCGTAGCGCTCGAGCGTCGCCTCGGCGCCGATGTCCTCGCCGTTGCGGATCGCCTCGACCACCACCTCGGCCAGGGCCGCGGCGTCCTTGAGGCCCAGATTCAGTCCCTGCCCCGCGATCGGGTGCACCCCGTGGGCGGCGTCGCCGATCAAGGCCAGGCGCGGCGCGGTGATCCGCTCGGCCAGCGACAGCGACAGTGGATAGACGAACACCGGCCCGGCCATCTCGACTTCACCCAGGAAATCGCCGAACCGGCGCATCAGGTGGGCGTGGAAGGCTTCGGGCGAAGCGCCCCGCAGGGCTTCGCCGCGCGCGGTGCTTTCGGTCCAGACCAGGCTGGCGCGGTTGTCGGTCAGCGGCAGGATGGCGAATGGGCCGCTGGGCAGGAAGTATTCGTGCGCCACGCCCTCGTGCGGGTGCTGCATCTTCACCGTGGCGACGACACCGCTCTGGCCGTAGCCCCAGCCGATGTCGCCGATGCCGGCCGCCTTGCGCAGGGCAGAGCCACGGCCCTCGGCGCTGACCGCCAGCGGCGCGGTCAGCACCCGGCCATCGGTGAGCGTCACGCGGGCTTCGGCGGCGTCGACCTCAAGGCCCGCCGCGCCTGCGGGGGCGATGACTTCCAGGCCCTTGTCGAGCGCCGTCTTCGACAGGGCCGCGCGGATCTGGCGGTTCTCGATCAGGTAGCCCAGGGGCTCGCCTTCCGAGCGGTCGGCGATCTCGCCGCTGTCGAAGCGCAGGAAGAAGGGCGACGGCTTTCCGGAAGCCGCGCCGGGCGCCTTGCCGTCGGTGACCAGGATCTGCTCGATGCGTTGGGCGTGGGGCGCCAGGGCCTCGCCCGCGCCGATCGCCCGCCACTGGCGGAACGAGGAATAGGCGATCGCCGACGAGCGACCGTCAAAGGTCGGGGCCAGCTGGGCGTCGAAGGGCTGCGGATCGACCAGCAGCGGCTTGACCCCGGCCGAGGCGAGGGCGAGCGCCAGGGTGGTTCCGGCCATGCCGGCCCCGGCGATGATGACGTCGGCGTCGTGCTTGCGCATGGCGTGGGTATGCGCCCGGCGCGGGCGGGCTGTCCAGTTGGACGGAAGGTCCGAGGCGCCCTTACGCAGACGGGGCTGACGCCCGTTCGCAAAAATATTCCCTCAAGCGCGGCCATACGCCGCCCTGTTTGAAAAACCCTGCCCTTGCCTACCGGCGTTCCCAGGCGTAACGGGACGGCGCATTTCCCCTTGTCGGGGCTGAAAGATTGGAGACTGCGATGGGTTACCGGGTCGCCGTGGTCGGCGCCACGGGCAACGTGGGCCGCGAGATGTTCAACATCCTCGAGGAAGTGAAATTCCCCGTGGAGAAGATGCACGCCATCGCCTCGCGCAAATCCATCGGCACCGAGGTCTCGTTCGGCAATCAGATCCTCAAGTGCGAGGACCTGGAGCAGTTCGACTTCTCGAAGGTCGACATCGTGCTGATGAGCGCCGGCGGGTCGATCTCGGCCGCCTGGGGCGAGAAGATCGGCGCGGCCGGTCCGATCGTCATCGACAACTCCAGCCATTTCCGGATGGACCCGGACGTGCCGCTGGTGGTGCCGGAAGTGAACCCGGACGCCGTCAACTCCATCCCCAAGAACATCATCGCCAACCCCAACTGCTCGACCGCCCAGCTGGTGGTGGCGCTGAAGCCGCTGCACGACGAGGTGCCGATCAAGCGCGTGGTGGTGTCGACCTACCAGTCGGTTTCCGGCGCGGGCAAGGAAGGCATGGACGAGCTGTGGGACCAGACCAAGGGCGTCTTCGTCCTGGGCGCGCCCGAGCCGAAGAAGTTCACCAAGCAGATCGCCTTCAACGTCATCCCCCACATCGACGTCTTCATGGACGACGGCTTCACCAAGGAAGAGTGGAAGATGACCGTCGAGACCCAGAAGATCCTGGATCCGGCCATCCAGCTGGTCGCCACCTGCGTGCGCGTGCCGGTGATGGTGGGCCACTCGGAGTCGATCAACATCGAGTTCACCGGCCCGCTGGACGAGGACGACGCCCGCGAGATCCTGCGCGACGCCGAAGGCATCGTGGTGGTCGATAAGCGCGAGAACGGCGGCTACATCACGCCGAAGGAAGCCCAGGGCGAGTTCCCGGTCTACGTGTCGCGCATCCGCAAGGACCCGACCGTCGAGCACGGCATCGCCCTGTGGTGCGTGGCCGACAACCTGCGAAAGGGCGCGGCCCTGAACGCGGTGCAGATCGCCCAGCTGCTGCACGACAAGGGCCTGATCAAGCAGAAGACGCCGGCCTAAAGAACGACCTCCCCGTCGTCCTTCCGCCAGCGGAGGGACGACGGGAAGCGCCTTCGGGCGAATTTCGCACCTCTCCGCAAAAAGCGGGCGGACGCCGGGACGACTCCCTGTCAGATCCCTCCGCGAAAGGTGCGGTCCATGCCCCCAAGTTCCACCAGCAGCGCTTCCAGCGACGCGCGTTCGGCCTATCTGGCCGGCGTCGGCTGCTATGTGATGTGGGGCTTCCTGCCCCTCTATTTCCACACCCTGGCGACGCTTGGCGTCACCTCGTTCGAGATGATCGCGCACCGCACGCTGTGGTCGGTGCTGTGGGCCGGCGGCCTGGTGCTTCTGGCCCGGCAGAGCGGCCAGGTGGCGGCGGTCATGCGCCAGCCCAAAACCCTGGCCCTGCTGGCCCTGTCGACCCTGGCCATTTTCGGCAACTGGACGATCTACGTGGTGGCGGTGAACGCCGGCCACGTCATCGAGGCCAGCCTCGGCTACTACATCAACCCGCTGATGAACATGGCGGCCGGCGCCCTGCTGTTCCGCGAGCGGATGACTACCGAGGGCAAGGTCGCCATCGGCTTCGCGACCGTCGGCGTGGCCATCCAGACGGTGGCCCTGGGCCACCTGCCGCTGGTGTCGCTGGGTCTGGCCCTGACCTTCTGTGTCTATGGGATCGTGCGAAAGCAGGTGAAGGCCGACGCCCAGACCGGCCTCTTCATCGAGTGCGCCTATCTGGCCATCCCGGGCCTGCTGTACGTCTGGCATCTGCAGGCCAGCGGCGCGGGGCACTTCACGCAAGGCGCCGGCACGGCGATCCTGCTGCTGGTCGCCGGCCCGGCCACGGTGATCCCGCTGGCGCTGTTCGCCTGGTCGGCCCGCCGCCTGCCGCTGAGCGCGCTGGGCTTCCTGCAGTTCATCGCCCCGACCTTGCAGTTCCTGCTCGGCGTTTTCCTGGGCGAGGCCTTCACGCCGCTGCGGGCGCTGTCGTTCGTGTTCATCTGGCTGGGGGTGGCGGTGTTCGCCTACGGCGCCTGGAAAAGGCTCAGGGCCGCGCCCGCTGTGGCCTGAGAACTTCAGTCGTGACAAAACGTTGGTCAATTTGTCGCATGGCCGCCGGCGCTTAAGTCGGCGGCAACGGACGCGATTGCAGGTATGCCCGCAGTCTTTCGCAGGGGGAAACCATGACTACCGATGCTGGCGCCACGCCCAACCTCGCCGCCGTGCTCGAGGCCCTTTCCGTCGAGATGTCGCTGGCCGCCGAGGCCTGCGGCCATCTGGACAGCGCCCTGGGCAAGATCCTCGAGAACACGCCGGCGGAATCGCGCCTGGCCGTGATGCAGGAGCTGCACACGGTCGACCACCTGGCCCAGCACATCACCGCCATCACCGACTTCACCGCCAAGCTGGTGCAGGCCGCCCCCGAAGGCGTGCCGCTGGAGGTGCAGGAAGCCCTGGCGACCATCACCCTGGGCGCCGTGGCCGAGCGGCTGAAGGGGCGGCTGGGGCTGTAAGGCCCCTTCCCCATTCTCCCCGTCATTCCCGCCCTTGTGGCGGGAATGACGGGAGTTATTGGGAGGGCGAGAGCCTTCCCTACAGGCTCGCGTACGCGGCCTTGATCAAACTCACCGCACGCGGATCGCCGATCAGCTCGTTGCCCTGGCGGTTCATCACGTACGACCCCGAGACGCCCGTCTTCGGATCGGCGAAGGCGCACGAGCCGCCCCAGCCCGAATGGCCGAAGGCGTCGCTCGTCGGGCCGTAGAAGAAGTTGGGGGTGTTGCGCATGAAGCCCGCGCCCCAGCTGATCGCGTAGGGCAGAACGAGGTCCTGGCCGGCGATGCGCTCGGCCCTCGCCAGCTCCATCGTCTCCTGCGACAGCACCTTGACCCCGTCCAGCGTGCCGCCGCTGGCCAGGGCGCCCATCAGGCGGGCCAGCGAATGGGCCGTGGCGTGGCCGTTGGCCGAGGGGATCTCGGCCCGTCGCCATTCGCCGGTGCCGCGGCCGCCGGGCGCGGCCCACTTGGTCATGAAGGCGGCGCGGATGGCGTCGTTGATCTCGCCGAACTTGGGGAAGGCGGTCGGCCGCATCAGGTCGGCGCAGCGTTCGTGCTCGCTGTCGGGCAGGCCGATCCAGATGTCGAGGCCCAGCGGAACGGCCAGATCCTCGCGCAGCGCCGTGCCCATGGTCCGCCCGTCGACCCGGCGGAAGATCTCGCCGGCCGTGTAGCCGAAGGTCACCGGGTGGTAGCCGCTGGCCGTGCCGACCGGCCACAGCGGGGCCATGGCCGCCAGCTTGGCCGTCGTCGCCTCCCAGTCGAACCAGATGGCCGGATCGACCTCGTCGAGGAAGCCCGACAGCCCGTCCTGGTGCGACATCACCTGGCCGACGGTGATCGCTTCCTTGCCGTTCTGCGCGAACTCCGGCCAGACCGAGGCGACGGTCTGGTCGTAGGAGAGCTTGCCCTGGTCCACCAGGCGCGCGACCAGCAGGGCGGCGATCGCCTTGGTGGTCGAGAACAGCGGCGTCAGGGTGTCGGGGCCGAAGGCGACTTCCCGTCGCCGATCGGCGAAGCCGGCCATCAGGTCGACGACGATCTCGCCGTCGATGGCCAGGGAAAAGCGCGCACCGAGCTCGCCGCCGCCCGGCGAGGTCGGATCGAAATTGGCCTCGAAGGCTTCGTAGACCTGGGCGAACGGGGCGGGGCAGACGCCGGTGATGTCGAGGCTCATGGCTTTTGCTCTAGCCCGGCGCGCCCGGGTTTGTCATCCGAAGGACAGTCCCCCGCGTAACGGAGCCCGTCGATGAAGCCCGAGATCCTGCAGCTCAAGGCCCTGTCGCCGCAGCTCGAAGCCGGGCTGGAGGCGGCTTACGTCGTCCACTGCCCCTATCGCGCCGCCGATCCGGACGCCTTGATCGGCGAGGTCGCACCGAAGATCCGGGGCCTGGTCACCGGCGGCGACCTGGGCGTGCCGGACGCCTTGTGGGACCGCCTGCCCGTCCTGGAGATCGTCGCCGTGCACGGCGTCGGCCTCGACAAGGTGGATCTGGCCCGCGCCGCCGCCCGGGGCGTGGCCGTGACCACGACGCCCGGCGTGCTCACCGAAGACGTCGCTGAGCTGGCCATCGGGCTGTGGCTGTCGCTTTCGCGCCGCATGGTCACGGCCGACCGCTATGTGCGCGAAGGCCGCTGGCCAAAAGCCGAGCGCCTGCCCCTGGCCCGGCGCGCCACCGGACGCACGGTGGGGATCCTGGGCCTTGGCCAGATCGGCCGGGCGATCGCCGACATGGCGACGCCGTTCGCGGCGAGCATCGCCTATCACAGCCGCCGGCCGGTGGAGGGCGTCCCGCACGCCTACCACGCCAGTCCGCTGGCGCTGGCCAAGGCGGTGGACGTGCTGTTCCTGGTCACGCCCGGCGACGCCGGACCGCTGGTCGATGGGGCGGTGCTGGAGGCGCTGGGACCCGACGGCCTGCTGATCAATGTGGCGCGCGGCTCGGTGGTCGACGAAGCCGCCCTTGTCGCGGCGCTGACGGATGGAACGATCGCCGGGGCGGGTCTCGACGTCTTCGAGGACGAACCCAACGTGCCGCAGGCGCTGCTGGCGATGGACAATGTCGTGCTCCAGCCGCACCGGGGCAGCGCGACGGTCGAAGCCCGGGAGGCGATGGCGGCGCTGGTGCTGGAAAGTTTGGAGAAGCGGTTCGGGGTGTAAGGACGCCCTCAAATTCACTCCCGTCATTCCCGCCCTTGTGGCGGGAACCCCTGGTTCCGCTCGCACGTGAAGCGCAAGCGGCGTGCCAAGCACGCCGCCCCTACTGCCCTTGCGGCTTCTAGAGGGTTTCCCGCCACAAGGGCGGGAATGACGGGAGAATGGGGGGAAGCCGCCCCTAAGCCAGCCGCTCGATCCGCACGGTCGGCGAGGTCTGCTTGATGCGGGCGGCCATGGCCACGATCGGCAGTTCAGGCGCGTTCCAGATGTTGGCGGCGGTCACCGTCTCGGCGACGCCGCCGACGGCGCGGGCCAGGCCGTAGGACAGGGTCTGGCCTTCGAGGATCGAGGCGGCGAACAGGGCGGTCAGCAGGTCGCCGGTGCCGCTGGGCGAGCGCTCGGCCTTGGCGTGGGCGGCGAGCCAGGCCTCCTTGCGGTCGGCATAGACCACGCCGATCTCGTTCCCGCGCTGCACCGACGAGACGATCACCGGCTTGTTCAGCAGGCGGGCGGCGCGCACGGCCCCGGCCGGATCGCGCACCTCGGCGCCGGTCAGGCGCTGCAGTTCCCAGGCGTTGGGGGCGACGATGTCGGCGCGGGGGATCAGGTCGGCGGCGATGGCGTCGGCCACCTCGGCGGGCACATAGAGGCCCTTGCCGGCGTCGCCCATGGTCGGATCGACGATGATGGTCGGCTTGCGGGCGGCGGCGCCGTCGCGCGGCGCGGCGCGCACGGCGTCGATGGCGCGGGCGGCGGCGCGCACCTGGGCGGCGCTGGCGAAATAGCCGGTGATGACCAGGTCGGTCAGGCCGAACAGGCCGTTGGCCTCCAGACCGTCGAGCATGCCCTCGACCACCTCGATCGGCACCGGCGCCCCGCCGGGCACGCCCCAGCCGGGATGGCGGCCGTAAAGCACGGTGGGGACCACCATGGTGTCGATGCGGAACTGGGTCAGGGCGGCGGCCTGGGCGGTGGCGCCCACCTGGCTGCCGGCGACGTGGCTGGAAATGAGAAGCGCGAGCGGCATGGGCAAAGCAGTTAGCCGAGCCTGCGGAACTTGAACAGGGCGTCACGAAGGCAAAACCACGGCGGCTCGTCCACTGGTCGATCCGCAACAAAAAAGCCCGCTCCAAAGAGCGGGCTTTCCGTCGAACGCCCGGAGCCTGCTTGCAGGCTCCTGATCAAAGATACCAAGCGCGCTCCTAGTAGCGGTAGTGGTCCGGCTTGAACGGACCGGCTTCCGGCACGCCGATATAGTCGGCCTGTTCCTTGTTCAGCTTCGAGAGCTTGGCGCCCAGCTTCTCCAGGTGGAGGAACGCGACCTTCTCGTCGAGGTGCTTGGGCAGGGTGTAGACCTCGTTCTTGTACGCGGTCTTGTTGGTCCAAAGCTCGATCTGGGCCAGGGTCTGGTTGGTGAACGAGGCCGACATCACGAACGAAGGGTGGCCGGTGGCGTTGCCCAGGTTCACCAGACGGCCTTCCGACAGCACGATGATCTTCTTGCCGTCCGGGAATTCCACGTGGTGGACCTGCGGCTTGATCTCGTCCCACTTGAAGTTGCGCAGGCCGGCGATCTGAATTTCGCTGTCGAAGTGGCCGATGTTGCAGACGATGGCGTTGTTCTTCATCTGCCGCATGTGGTCGACGGTGATGACGTCCTTGTTGCCGGTCGCCGTCACATAGATGTCGGCCTTGCCGGCCACGTCGTCGAGGGTCTGGACCTCGTAGCCTTCCATCGCCGCCTGCAGGGCGCAGATCGGGTCGATCTCGGTGACGATCACGCGGGCGCCGCCTTGGCGCAGCGAGGCGGCCGAGCCCTTGCCCACGTCGCCGTAGCCGCAGACCACCGCGACCTTGCCCGACAGCATGACGTCGGTGCCGCGACGGATGGCGTCGACCAGGCTTTCACGGCAGCCATAGAGGTTGTCGAACTTGGACTTGGTGACGCTGTCGTTGACGTTGATGGCCGGGAACGGCAGGTCGCCCTTGGCGGCCATCTGGTACAGGCGGTGCACGCCCGTGGTGGTCTCTTCCGACACGCCGCCGATGGCGTCGCGGATGGCCGAGTAGAAGCCCGGCTTTTCGGCCAGGTAGCGCTTCATCACGGTGTAGAGCGCTTCTTCTTCCTCGTTGGTCGGGTTGTTGAGGATCGACGGATCCTTCTCGGCCTTCGGACCCAGCACGCACAGCAGGGTGGCGTCGCCGCCGTCGTCGAGGATCAGGTTCGGGTAGCCGCCGTCGTGCCACTCGAAGATCTTGTGGGCGTATTCCCAGTACTCGACCAGGTTCTCGCCCTTGAAGGCGAAGACCGGGATGCCGGCGGCGGCGATGGCGGCCGCGGCGTGGTCCTGGGTCGAGAAGATGTTGCACGAGGCCCAGCGGACCTCGGCGCCCAGGGCCGTCAGGGTCTCGATCAGCACGCCGGTCTGGATGGTCATGTGCAGGCTGCCGGCGATGCGGGCGCCCTTCAGCACCTGGGCCGGACCGTATTCGGCGCGGGTGGCCATCAGGCCCGGCATTTCGGTCTCGGCGATGGCGAGTTCCTTGCGGCCGAAATCGGCGAGCGAGATGTCCTTGACGATGTAGTCGGCCACGGTCGGCTCCTGGATCGGGGGATTGTCTTGCCCGCCTTATAGCGCGCACGGCGGACAGTGGCAAATTCACATAAAGATTTCCTTATGTCCGCAGGGCGCGAAGGAAAACCCGTCTCGGGCGAACTGGCGTGACGCTTGCGGGCGAAGGCGGCTCAAGTGTCAAAGTGGGATCTGGGGGACTATCGAACATGCGCTCGCCGAGCCGGCCTTTCTTCAAGGCCTATGAAATCGTGGCCATCGTCGCCTTCGTGGCGGCCGCCGTCATCGTGGGCAGCCTGAAGCTCGTCTACTAAACGGGCCGACGAAACAGGGCGCAAATAGCCCGCCTTGGAACGAAACGGCGCCGCCCACGCGTTGTAGGCGGATGCCGGAAGGTTCCGTTACGCCACCGCCGCCGCCTCCGCCCGAGGCCACCGCCACGCCGCGACGCCGCTCGTGGCGCGCCTTGCCGCGCGCCGCGCGCTGGGGGATCGGCGCGGCCCTGCTGATCCTGGCGGCGATCATCGCCTTCGTCGTCTGGTTCGACTGGAACATGCTGCGCGGCCCGGTCGGCCGCTTCGCCTCGGCCCAGCTGCACCGGCAAGTGCGGATCGACGGCGACCTGCGCGTTCATCCCTGGTCGTTCTCGCCCAAGGCCGAGGCCTACGGCCTCTATCTCGGCCAGCCCGACTGGGCGCCCAAGACCGGTCCGCAATCGGGACACATGGCCCGGGTCGACCGCGTGGCGGTGCAGATCAAGCTGCTGCCGCTGCTGAAGGGCGACGTCATCCTGCCGCTGGTGGCGGTGGACCGGCCCGACGTGCGCCTGCTGCGCGAGGCCTCGGGCCGCGCCAACTGGACCTTCGGCGACCCGAACAAGAAGAGCGCCAAGCCGCTGAAGCTGCCGGCGATCCAGCACTTCGTGATCAACGAGGGCCAACTGCGGGTCGAGGACCGCTCGCGCGACGTGCTGTTCATCGGCACGGTCAGCTCGAACGAACACGCCAGCGGCGACGGCAAGGGCCGCTTCGTGCTGGAGGGCAAGGGCCAGTACAACCGCTCGCCGTTCTTGGCGCGGGTGACCGGCGGCCCGCTGCTGAACATCTCGCCGAGCCGCCCCTACCCGTTCGACGCCAAGGTCAGCGCCGGCTCGACCCAGGTCAGCGCCGAGGGCTCGATCACCAAGCCGTTCGACCTGGGCCGCTTCGAAAGCGACCTGACGGTGGCCGGCAGCGACCTGAACCGGCTCTACGGCCTGACCGGCCTGACCCTGCCCAACACCCCACCCTACAGGATCAGCGGCCACCTGGTGCGCAAGGGCGGCCGGTTCGACTTCGAGAAGCTGAACGGCCGGATCGGCGACAGCGACGTCAGCGGCGACCTCTTCGTGCTAGTCGACCGCGAGCGGCCCTATCTGGAGGCCGATCTGCGCTCCAAGCGCCTGGACTTCGACGACCTGGGCAGCCTGGTCGGCGCCGCGCCAGCCACGGGCAGGGGCGAGACCGCCTCGGCCGGCCAGAAGGTCGAGGCCGGCCAACGCGAGGCCACCGGCCGCCTGCTGCCCGACGCCACCCTGCAGACCGACCGCGTGCGGGCCATGGACGCCAAGGTCACCTACCGCGCCCTGGCGGTGAACGCGCCGAACCTCCCCCTGCAGAAGGTCAGGTTGGACCTGACGCTCGACAAGGGCGTGCTGAACATGGACCCGATCGCCTTCACCTTCTCGCGCGGCGATCTGGCCGGGAAGGTGCGGCTGGACGCGCGGCCCAACGTGCCGGTCACCGACCTCGACCTGCGCCTGACCAACGCCAAGCTGGAAGACTTCATTCCGCTGAAGAGCGGCGGCAAGCCGGCCATCGAGGGCGGCATCGTCGCCCGGGCCAAGCTGCGCGGCGTCGGCAACTCGGTGCACCGCGCCGCGGCCTCGTCGAACGGCACGGTGACCCTGGTCGCCCCCAAGGGCCAGGTGCGTCAGGCCTTCGCCGAGCTCCTGGGCGTCAACGCCTCCAAGGGCCTGCTGATGCTGCTGTCGAAGGACACCAAGGAGACCAGCCTGCGCTGCGCCGTGGCCAGTTTCGACGTCAGGAACGGGGTGATGCGCGCCGACAAGATCATCGCCGACACCGGCGTGGTCCTGGCCAAGGGCGAGGGCACCATCAACCTGGAGACCGAGCGCCTGGACCTGCAGATCGAGGGCGACAGCAAGAAGCCGCGCCTGGTGCGGCTGTTCATCCCGATCGAGATCAAGGGTCCTCTGGCCGCGCCCCGCATCAGCCTGCAGACCAGCGGGGCCTTCGCCCAGGGCGGCGTCGCCGCGGCGCTGGGTTCGCTGATCAACCCGCTGGCCGCCATCCTGCCGTTCGTGACTCCGGGCCTAGAAAAGGACGCCGACTGCGCGGGCCTGGTCGCCGAAGCGCGCGGCGAAGGCGTAGCGGTGCGCACGACCCAGACCACCCAGGCCGCGCCAAAGAAGGGGAAGTAGAAGCCGCCCGCGATTGCCATCGCCCAAGCTCCACTTAGGATGGCGCCTACACTGCGGAGGGGCAAGAGATGGAAAAGACGGCCGCTGCGTCCTCGCGCCTCTATTCAGTAATGCCGGTCTGGCCGGGCAAAACCGATCCGCGCATCAGATGGCTGTATCCCGGCGGCGAACTGGGATGGATGCGCGAAGTCCCCGCCGGACCGATCGCTCACCCTGGGGGCCAGGCCTATCAGCCCGGAACCGGCTTTCCGGAAGGCTTCGCGCCGCCCGTGTTGCTGGCGCCGCGAAAGGCCCGCTCGGCGACCAGGCCCGGCTTGGCGATCGCCGACATCGACGGCTCGGCGGGTAGCCGGTTCTGGGTGGTTTCCGACCGCGCCCGAAGCTTCTTCCTCGCAAGCGATCCCGAGGCGTTCCGCTTTCACCCGCTCGACGTCGCCCTTGATGAGGGCGGTCCCTACGATGGCCCCCGCTACTGGTTGTGCGATGTGGTCAGGTATCTGGACGCGCTGGACCACGACCGAACCCAATGCATCCAGTCCGAGTATCCAGGCATGCGGTTTGTCGAGCCGAGCCCCTTTGGGAAGGTCTACGCCAGGCGCGACATGGTCGGCGAGGCTCAGATCTTCCGCCCGCTGCTGAGCCACAAAATCTATTGCTCGGGCGATTTCCGTAACCGGTTCAAGGCGTCAGGCCTCATCGGGGGCTTCGCCGCGGTCGGCGTGATTTCAGGCGACCAGCCGGTCCTCACCAGAACGGCTTGAGGTCGGCCAGTTCGTCCAGCGCGGCCTTGGCCTCGCGGGTCAGGCTCTCCGTTCCTTCCGGCGTGGCCGACAGGCGACCGGCGGCGTAGGCGGCTTCGGGGTCGCCATCGGCCAGGGCGGCGGCGCGGGCCAGGTTCGCACCCAGGCTGGCGTCGTTTAGGCCGCCCAGCGCGTCCTGCATCTGGCGGGTCGCCGCCGACCACCGCTCCAGCCGCTTGGGATGATCGGGGAACAGCGGGGCCAGGGCGTCGATGGCGTAACGCAGGCCCTTGCCGCGGATGCGCAAGGCGTGGCGGGCCTCGATGTCGAGGGCGTCGAAGTCCTCGCCGCGCTTCAGCACGTCCTTGGCCAGCTTGTTCAGCTGCTTGGTCGCGAAGGCCTTGGCCGGCGCGCGGCGGGCCTCGGCGCGCTCGGGGTCCTCCAGCCAGTCGCCGGTCTCCAGCCAGGCGGCGATGTCGAGCGCCAGCGGGCCGAAGCGCTCCGGCTGGGCGGCGTCGACCGCGCGGGCATAGGCGCCCTGCTGGGCTTCGACCAGGGCCTTGCCCAACGCCCCCAGACCCTCGACCGGCTGCGGATCGGCGGACACCGCCGGACGCCAGACGCCGGCGATATAGACGTCGAGGTCGCGGGCCGGGCCCAGGGCGTCGGCCAGGGCCTTCAGCGCTTCCAAAGCCGGCGTCGCGGCCAGCTTGCCGGTCAGCGGCCGGAAGAGCTTGATCAGCGCCCGCAGCCGGCGGGCGGCGACGCGCAGTTCGTGCACCGCCTCGGGCCCAGGCAGGTCGGCCAGGGTCTCGGCGGCGACGCACAGGCGGCCCAGGGCGGTGTTGCCCAGGGCCTGGAAGGCCTCGGCGGCGGTCATGTCGGGCCGCAGCACGGCCGCTTCGCGCCGGGCGGACGGCGCTTCGCCGAGGGCCAGCGCGTAGCCGCGCTCGGCCTTGCTGACGAGGGAAAGGCGCAGGGGCACGTGGGCCATCAGGTCGCGGGCCAGGGCGAACAGGGCGGCGGGCGCGCCGGTCTTCAGTTCGAGCTCCAGCTCGCTGACGGCGGCGCGGTCGGCTCCGGCCTGCAGCTCGCCGCGATCCAGCGCCGCCTCGATGGTCGCCCCGCCGTGCTCGACCAGGCGCAGGGTGCGCTCGACCTTGGTGGCGAAGATGGGGGCGAGCACGTCGCCGTTGACGATGCGGCCGGCCGGGGTCTGGTCCAGCAGGTCGCGGTCGGGACCGGGGCCGGTGACCGGCGCCTCCCATTCGCCGCGCGCGAACACCCCGCCGGCCGAGGCCGATTTCAGGGTCTGCTTGCGGCCGCCGTCGCCGTCGCGCACCCGCAGGCCGAAGCCCGCCCGGCGCAGGGCGTGGTCGGCGGTGTCGTAATAGGTGGCGTCGAGCCGGCGCACGGCCTCGCGACCGTCCAGACGGGCCAGGACCGCGTCGGAAGCCTCCGGGGCGATCAGGAACTTCAGTTCGATTTCGCGGTCCATCATACGACTATAACCGGCCTGGCGGGGTTTGGCTTCCGCAACGCAACATCGGTGCGCATGCGCGGGCCGTCTTGCCATTCGGATCGCCCAAGTTCAAACCTGCGCGCCATGACGCCGATCAACATCTCCGCACAGCCCCGCCACGACTGGACCCTTTCGGAGGTCGAGGCCCTGTTCGCCCTGCCGTTCATGGAGCTGGTGTTCGAGGCCGCGCGCGTTCACCGCGCCTGGTTCGACCCCTCCGAGATGCAGCTGTCGCAGCTGCTGTCGGTCAAGACCGGCGGCTGCGCCGAGAACTGCGGCTACTGCAGCCAGAGCGCCCACTTCAAGACCGGCCTCAAGGCCGAGAAGCTGATGGAGCCGGCCGTGGTCATCGCCAAGGCCAAGGCCGCCCGCGACGGCGGCGCCCAGCGCTTTTGCATGGGGGCTGCCTGGCGCGAGCTGAAGGACCGCGACCTGCCCAAGCTCGCCGCGATGATCGGCGGGGTGAAGGCGCTGGGCATGGAGACCTGCGCGACCCTGGGCATGCTGACCGCCGAACAGGCCAAGCAGCTGAAGGACGCGGGCCTCGACTACTACAACCACAACCTCGACACCGGCCCGGACTACTACAAGGACGTGGTGACGACCCGCACCTACCAGGAGCGCCTCGACACCCTGGCCTATGTGCGCGACGCGGGCATGAGCACCTGCTGCGGCGGCATCGTCGGCATGGGCGAGACCCGCCGCGACCGCGCCGGCCTGCTGCACCAGCTGGCCACCCTGCCCTCGCATCCCGACAGCCTGCCGATCAACGGCCTGGTGCCGATCAGCGGCACCCCGCTGGGCGACCAGATCCTGGCCGAGGGCGAAAAGGCCATCGACTCCATCGAGTTCGTGCGCACCATCGCCGTCGCCCGCCTCGTCTGCCCGAAAGCCATGGTCCGCCTGTCGGCCGGCCGCGAAGGCATGAACCGCGAACTGCAGGCCCTGTGCTTCATGGCCGGCGCCAACTCGATCTTCGTCGGCGGCAAGCTGCTGACCACGCCGCTGCCGGACATGGACGACGACAGCCGCCTGTTCCACGACCTCGATCTGAAGCCGATGGTCATGGTGAAGGCCGAGGTCGCGGCTCCGGAAGCCATTCCCGCGGAGTAACCTCCACCTTCCGTGAAATCCCCGCTTTCGCGGGGGTTTTACGGGTGGGGGTGAGCCCCCAAGCTCGAGCATTTCTGGACGAAATTTAATCCGGCGGCGCACGCCGCTCGCTTGTCCCGGAGGCCCCGCAACCTATGGTGCGGGGCATCTTCGCTTTTACGCGAAACCTATTCGGGGCCTTTCATGAAGCTGTTCGCCTCCGCCGCCATCGCGGCGTTGCTCCTCGCCAACCCCGTGCTGGCCCAAGCCGCGCCAAAGCCGGCGGCCAAGGTCACCGGCCAGCTGGCGCAGCTGCCCGAAGTCGACATCCCCTACAGCAAGTTCGTGCTGCCCAACGGCCTGACCGTGATCGTCCACGAGGACCACAAGGCCCCGATCGTGGCCGTGAACGTCTGGTACCACGTCGGCTCCAAGAACGAGCCCAAGCGCCGCACGGGCTTCGCCCACCTCTTCGAGCACCTGATGTTCAACGGCTCGGAGAACTTCAACGACGACTGGTTCAAGGCGCTGGAGAAGCTGGGCGCCACCGACATGAACGGCACCACCAACACCGACCGCACCAACTACTTCCAGAACGTGCCGACCGCGGCCCTGGACCAGGTGCTGTGGCTGGAAAGCGACCGCATGGGCCACCTCGTCGGGGCCATAGACAAGGCCCGCCTCGACGAGCAGCGCGGCGTCGTCCAGAACGAGAAGCGCCAGGGCCAGAACCAGCCCTACGGCCAGGTCTGGGACGTGATCACCGCCAGCACCTACGACGCCGACCACCCCTACGGCCACACGGTCATCGGCGAGATGGAAGACCTCGACGCGGCCTCGCTGGACGACGTCAAGGACTGGTTCAAGAACTACTACGGCCCGGCCAACGCCACCCTCGTGCTGGCCGGCGACATCACCCCGGCCGAGGCGAAAGCCAAGGTCGAGAAGTACTTCGGCGACATCCCCTCGGGTCCGCCCCTCACTCACCAGAAGGCCTGGGTGGCCAAGCGCACCGGCAGCCAGCGCGCCGACATGCAGGACCGCGTGCCCCAGGCCCGGGTCTACAAGGTCTGGAACGTGCCGGAATACGGCGCGGCCGACATCGACTATCTGGATCTGCTCAGCGACGTGCTGGTCTCCGACAAGACCTCGCGCCTCTACAAGCGCCTCGTCTACACCGACCAGATCGCCACCAATGTCGGCGCCACCGTCTCGACCAGCGAGATCGGCAGCCAGTTCCTGGTCATCCTGACGGTCAAGCCGGGCGGCGACCCGGCCGCCGTCGAGAAGGCCTTCGACGAGGAGTTCCAGCGCCTGCTGCGCGACGGTCCCACCCCCGAGGAGGTGGCCAAGGTCCGCACCCTGCACCTGTCGAACTTCGTGCGCGGCGTCGAGCGGATCGGCGGCTTCGGCGGCAAGTCCGACATCCTGGCCGAAAGCCAGGTCTTCCTCGGATCGCCGGACGCCTACAAGGAGAGCCTGGAGCGCGTTCGGGGGGCCACGGCGGCCCAGCTGCAGACGGCCGGCAAGACCTGGCTGACCGACGGCGACTTCACCCTGACGGTGACGCCGTTCCCGACCTACACCACCACCGCCGGCGTCGATCGCAAAACCATGCCCGAGGTCGGCGCGACCAAGGCCCCGGCCTTCGTCAAGCTCGAGCGCGCCACCCTGTCGAACGGCGTCAAGGTGATCCTGGCCGAGCGCCACGAGACGCCGCAGATCCGCATGAACATGGTGTTCGACGCCGGCGTCGCCGCCAGCGCCGGCGACAAGGCGGGCCTGACCGGCGTGGCCACCAGCATGCTGACCGAAGGCACGACGCATCGCGACGGCCTGACCATCAGCCGCGAACTGGCCCAGCTGGGCGCCGGCGTCGGCTCGGGCAGCGGCCTGGACTTCACCCAGGTCACCCTGAACACCCTGACCACCACCCTCGACCCGGCCCTGGCGATCTATGCCGACGTGCTGCAGAACCCGGCCTTCAAGCCCGAGGACCTCGACCGGTTCAAGAAGCAGAACATCGCCGCCATCCAGCAGGCCAAGCAGAACCCGCAGGCGATGTCGGGCCGCATCCTGCCGGTCCTGACCTATGGCGCGGGCTCGCCCTACGGCCAGCTGACGACCGAGGCCTCGATCGCCTCGATCACCCGCGACGACCTGGTGCGCTTCCAGAAGACCTGGCTGCAGCCGCAGGGCGCCACCCTGGTCGTGGTGGGCGACACCACCCTGGCCGAACTTCTGCCCAAGCTGGAAGCCCAGCTGGGCGGCTGGAAGGGCGCCCAGACCAAGTCCAAGCCGCCGGTGGTCGCCGCCCCCGCCAAGGCCGCCGTCTACCTGATCGACAAGCCCGGCGCCCAACAGTCGGTGATCGCCGCCGGCGACCTGCTGCCGCCGCGCGATCCGTCAGAGCAGGCCGCGCTGGACACCTTCAACACGGTGTTCGGCGGCGACTTCGTCTCGCGCCTGAACATGAACCTGCGCGAGGACAAGCACTGGTCGTACGGCGCCTCGTCGGGCGTGCGCGACGCCCGCGGCTCGCGCCTGTTCCTGATCCGCGCGCCGGTGCAGACCGACAAAACCGCCGAGTCCTTCGTCGAGGCCCGCAAGGAGCTGACCGAGATCATCGGCGCGCGCCCGATCACCCCGGCCGAGCTGGCCAAGGCCCAGAACAGCCTGACCCTGTCGATGCCCGGCAACTGGGAGACCGGCGACGCCGTGGCCGGCTCGATCGGCGAGCTGGTCAATTACGGTCTGCCCGACAGCTATTTCGACAACTATCCGGCCGACGTGCGGGCGGTGACCGTCGACAGCGCCACGGCGGCGGCGAAGAAGGCGATCAAGCCGGACGAGCTGGTCTGGGTGATCGTCGGCGACCGCGCCGTCGTCGAACCCAAGCTCAAGGCCCTGAAGCTCGACATCCAGGTGATCGACGCCGACGGCAAGCCGGTGAAGTAAATCCTGAACCCCTCTCCCCCTGCGGGAGAGGGTGGCCTCCCGAAGGGAGGTCGGGTGAGGGGTCGTACGAACAGAAACGCCGCGACGGCTGTTCAGCTGTCGCGGCGTTTCTGATGTCTGAGAGACCCCTCATCCGGCGCTGCGCGCCACCTTCTCCCGCAAGGGGAGAAGGGAAGGATCACCGCTCCTCGTCGAACCGGTTTCCCACCAGCTCCACCAGCGCATCCACGGCGGCTTCGGCTTCGGGGCCTTCGGCGGCGATGTCGATGGTCGAGCCGATGCCGGCGGCCAGCATCATCAGGCCCATGATCGAGCGGGCGTCGACGCTGGAGCCCTCGCGGGCGACCTTGACCTCGGCGTCGAAGCCCGAGGCCAGCTTGACGAACTTGGCCGAAGCCCGGGCGTGCAGCCCGCGCTCGTTGACGATCTCGACCGTGGCTGTCGCCGTTCGACTCATTTTTCTCCCGCCAGCACGTAGGAGGCCACGGAGATGTATTTCCGTCCAGCCTCCTGGGCGTGGGCGACGCAGGCGTCCAGGTCGTCGCGGGTGCGCACGCTGGCCAGCTTGATCAGCATCGGCAGGTTCAGGCCGGCGATGACCTCGGCCTTGGTCTGCTCCATGACCGAGATGGCCAGGTTGCTGGGCGTGCCGCCGAACATGTCAGTCAGCAGAATGACCCCGGCGCCGTCGTCGACGGCGGCGCAAGCCTTCAGAATGTCCGACCGGCGACGCTCCATGTCGTCTTCCGGCCCGATGCAGATGGCCTTCACCGCGGTCTGCGGCCCCACCACATGCTCCATGGCGGAAACGAATTCCTCCGCCAATCGCCCGTGCGTGACGATCACGAGCCCGATCATGCCTGGTCTCTCAAACGGGATCCCCTTCGCCCGAAACGGCAGGGAGGCGCCGCGCGGGCCGCCTTGATACGCTTGTTAGGGAGCGACTCCAAGATGCTCCAGCATGCGTGCGATCTTCGTCGGAGCGGCGGGTTCGAGCGGCCACAGGTCGAAGACGGGTACGGAAACGCCCAAAACCACTTCAAACCGAGGCTCGGGCAGGCGTTCGACGCGTTCCGGGGCCTCGACGCAGCGCACCACCAGCGTGATCTCGGCGAGGCGCAAAGCCGGCTCGGAGACCACCCCGAAGCCCCGGATCTCGACCAGACCGGCCAGAGGATCGGGCGCGCGGCCGTAGAGCCGGCCGTCGGAGGCGAAGGTCACCACACGGTCGTCGGCCACCAGGCGAAAGCCCGCCTCCAGGGTCCGCAGGGCCAGATCGCTCTTTCCCGCGCCCGAGGCCCCCTCGATCAGCGCCCCGCGCCAGCGGCCGCCGACCAGGCGGGCCACCAGCCCGGCGTGGCGGATCACTCGCGCCCCCCATGGCCGTGGCCGTGATTGTGATGGCCGTCGCGATGCTCGGGCAGTTCGACCACGAACCGCGCGCCGATCACCTTGCCGGTCTCGTCCTGGCGGTTCTCGGCGTGGATCTTGCCGCCGTGCGCCTCGACGATCTGGCGGGCGATCGACAGGCCCAGGCCCGAATTGCCGCCGAACGCCCGGCCCTTGGGCCGCGAGGTGTAGAAGCGCTCGAAGATGGTCTCCAGATTGTCGGCCGGAATGCCCGGGCCGTCGTCCTCGACCGTCGTGGTCAGCCGGCCGTTCTGGCGAACCAGCCCGACCCGCACCTCGCCGTCGCCGGCGCTGAACGAGCGGGCGTTGTCGATCAGGTTGCGGAACACCTGGCCCACGGGGATCTCCCGCGCCAGCACCCGGACCGGACCGGTCGGCAGGCCGGCCAGCGCCACGCGGACGCTGAACGGCGGCTCCTCGCCGCGCACCTGGCCCTGATAGATGGCCGCCGTCTCGGTCAGCAGGCGGGCCAGATCGATCGGCCGCGGCGCCTCGCGCGACAGCTCGGCGTCGAGCCTGGAGGCGTTGGAGATGTCGGTGACCAGGCGATCCAGCCGCCCGACGTCCTGTTGCAGGATGCCGAGCAGGCGCTGGCGGGCCTTGGGCTCGGTGACGAGGTCCAGGGTCTCGATGGCCGAACGGATCGAGGTCAGGGGGTTCTTGATCTCATGGGCCACGTCGGCGGCGAACCGCTCGATGGCCCCCATCCGCTCGGACAGGGCCTCGGTCATTTCTTCAAGGGATCGGGAAAGGTCGCCGATCTCGTCGTTGCGGCGCGAGATGTCGGGCAGGCTGATGGCCCGCGCGCCCTCCAGGCGCACGTGGTCGGCGGCCCGGGCCATGCGCAGCACCGGCTGGGCCACCAGGCGGTGCAGCAGCACGCTGGAGACCAGCACCGCGCCCACGGCCACCAGCACGAAGGGCAGCAGGGCCTTGCGCTCGGCGGTGATGATCTCGTCGACGTCGCCCGCCTCGACGGTCAGCACGCCCAGAACCGCCCGAACGTGCTGGATCGGGATCGACACCGACACCACCCGCTCGCCGTTCTCGGCCACGCGCTGCTGCTTGACCGTCTCGCCCATGCGGGCGCGGGCGATCTCCTGCTCGAACTCGGCGCGGGCGCGCTCCAGGGCGCGGGGCTTGGCGTCCTTGTCCTGCAGCGACAGCCGGAAGCCGTTGTCGCCGGCCTTGCGGGCGGGCGGCAGCACCTTCCATTCGACGCGGTCCTCGACGAGGTAGGAGTCGGCCAGCAGCCGACCCTGGCCGTCATAGAGGCGGGCGCGCTGCGAATGGCCGGCGAAGAACGATTGCAGGATGTCGTTGGCCGCCGCCACGTCGAGCGCCGGCTCGGGCTCGCCCACGGTGGCGGCCCGTTCGATGATGTTGGCGATCAGTTCGCCCTGGGTGCTGAGGCTGTCGATCCGCGCGTTGATCAGGCCGTTGCGCAGCTCGTTGAGCACGAGGGCGCCGACCACCAGGATGGCCAGGGCCAGCAGGTTCAGGCCGATGATCAGCCGCCCCAGCCGCGAAGCGCGCGGCCAGGCCAGCCGGCGCCGCTCGCGCGGCGCAGGCTCAGGACCCGGCTCAGGCCTCGCGGTAGCGGTAGCCGACGCCATACAGGGTTTCGATGGAATCGAACTCGGGGTCCACCTGGCGGAACTTCTTGCGCATCCGCTTGATGTGGCTGTCGATGGTGCGGTCGTCGACATAGACCTGATCGTCGTAGGCGGCGTCCATCAGGTTGTCGCGGCTCTTCACGAAGCCGGGACGCTGGGCCAGCGATTGCAGCAGCAGGAACTCGGTGACCGTCAGGCGCACCGGCTTGCCGTCCCACAGGCTGTCGTGGCGGGCCGGGTCGAGCGTCAGCTTGCCGCGCTTCATCATCTTCGAGCCGGCGGCGCCGGCGGCCGGGGCCGCGGGATCCTCTTCCTCGGGACGGGCGCGACGCAGCACGGCCTTCACCCGCTCGAGCAGCAGGCGCTGGCTGAACGGCTTGTGCATGTAATCGTCGGCGCCGAGGTTGAAGCCGAGGATCTCGTCGATCTCGTCGTCCTTCGAGGTCAGCATGATGACCGGCGTCTCGGTCGACTGGCGCAGGCGGCGCAGCACTTCCATGCCGTCCATGCGCGGCATCTTGACGTCCAGGATGACGAGGTCGGGCGGATTGCTTTCCACCGCCTCGAGCCCGGAGACGCCGTCGTAATAGGCCTTCACCGTGTGGCCATGGCTCTCCAGGGCCAGAGAGACCGAAGCAACGATGTTTTCGTCGTCGTCGATGAGCGTGATCTCGGCCAAGCCGTGTAATCCTCCGAAAATCCGTGGGCCGATCCTATCGACCCTGGCGCTCCGCTACAACGCACGGAGCGGCCAAGCTTTCCATCCGGCCTTTTCGAACCCTATTGCGGCCGGGGCGTGGCGGGCTTGGACACACATGAGGCGTCGATCCGCCGCGCCGATACCAAGCCCGATACGAAGCCCAGTACGAAGAAAGCGCAAAACACCGGTCTTGGTCCCTCAACCTCGCCTTAAGGTCTCGTACGCCATAGTCGAGTCTCAGGAGCCCCATCAGCCCATGAGCGACCAGGTCCATTACGAGCTATTCGTGCGCCGCAAGGTCGGCGCGCAATGGACTCTGGACATGGCCACCGAGATCCGCAGCCACGCCCTGGCCCAGGCCGAGGAGGTTCTGAACTCGGGGCGCGCCGTCGCCGTGCGGGTCTCGAAAGAGACCCTGGACCCCGAAACCCGCGAATATCGCTCCATCTCGATCTTCACCAAGGGCATGGTCGACGGCGGCAAGCCGAAGAAGCCCGTGGAAGAGATGGAGCCGCTGTGCGTGCAGCCGGCCGACCTCTACACGGCCCACGCCCGCGACCGCATCGGCCGCCTGCTGGAAAGCTGGCTGCACCGCCACAAGGCCACGCCTTTCGAACTGCTGCACCGGCCCGACCTGGTCGAAAAGCTGGAAGCCTCCGGCACCGACCTGCAGCACGCCCTGCAGAAGATCGCCATTCCCGAGGCCGAGGCCCGGGGCATGTCGGTCCACGAACTGATCCGCAATTTCCAGGGGTTGGTCGAGCGCTCGGTCGCCAACCTGATGAAGGCCTTCAAGAAGGGCCAGCTGCCGGACCTCGACAAGGAAGGCTTCGCGAAAGCCGCCGAGCGCCTGGCCGCCGACCCGGACCGCGCCTTCCTGCTGGGGGCCGGCGTCGCCGCCTCGATCGCCCCGGCCAAGGACTGGAGCGAGAAGATCGCCCGCCTGCTCGACCTGGCCGACGCCGCGCCGGCCGAGCCCAAGGCCCGCGCCGCCGCCCTGGCCGCCATCGAGACCCCCCTGGCCGAGATCATCGGCTCCAAGGCCGGCATGGCCGACCTGCTCAACACCGCCGACGACCTGGGCGCCACCCTGGCCGCCATGACCCGCCTCGCCGGCGGGGCGCAGGTCGAGGCGCTGATCCGGATCGAGGCCAGCGTCCGGGCCTGCATGCCCGAGCTGTCCGGCACGGCCAAGCGGCTGGGCCAGTGGCTGACCGGCGACACCTTTCCCACCGTCCGCGCCTCGATCGCCCGCCGGGTGCTCAAGGAGCTGAACGGCGTGCGCCGCCTGAAGCCGACCGACGCCGAGAGCGAGATCGAGCATCTGCGGGCCCTGGCGATGAGCCTGACGGCCGCCGCCGGCCGCATCCTGCCGGCCGAGGACATCACCGCGGCGTTCACCACCCGCTCCAAGACCCTGCTCAACGGCGACTTCATCGAGAGCCTGCTGGGCCGCGACCGCTCGGCGCGCGAAGAGATCGTCATGCTGATCCGCCTGGCCGAGAACGTCATGGGCGCGGTCAACAAGCGCCACGCCGCCCGCTGGCTGTCGGCCAACATCCAGGCGATGCGCTTCGAGAAGGAGATGCGCCAGGGTCCCGACACCCCGTCGGTGAAGCTGGCCGCCCTGGCGGCGCTGCAGAAGTCGCTGATCCGTTCGGGCCTGGTGCCCGAGGACTACCAGCCGCTGTGCGCCAAGCTGGGCGAGGTGGGCGGCATGGTCGAGGCCGACGCCCGCCTGCTGGCCCTGCTGGTCCGCGCGCCCGCGCCCCTGCCCCAGCGCCTGGCCCTGCTGGCCCGCCTGGCCACCGGCGAGGCCGGCCCCACCGGCCCGGTCGCCGACCGCGCCCGCATCGAAGCCCTGAAACTGGCCCGCGCCCCCGAAGCGCGCGAGGCCCTGGCGGCCAGTCCGGAGACGCTGGACCTGCTCAAGGGCCTGGTGCAGCAGCAACAGGCGGCCTGAGGCGCTTCTCCAAGCTTGCCCACGCTCCGGCGAGACCCCAAGTCTCGGGCTCCCAAACCCGGAGCCCATCCATGGCCGTCTTCAGTGTCTTCTACCCCGCCCGCGACGGCGCGAAGTTCGATCATGACTACTACAAGACGGTGCATATCCCGCTGGCGGAAAAGGCCTTCAGGAAGACCGGCCTGGTGAGCTCGACGATCTATCGCGGCGTGCCCGGGCCGGACGGTTCGCCGCCGCCTTTCGTGGCCATGGTGCACCTGACCTTCCGCGACGCCGCCGCGCTGCAGGCCTCACTCGGCGGCCCCGAGGCCCCGGCGGTCCAGGCCGACGTCGCCAACTTCACCGACATCACGCCGGTGGCCCAGATCAGCGTCGAAGGGTAAAGCGGTTCAAAGCTTCACCGGCGGGCGTGGGCGACCCGCCCCCGCTCGCCCAGCCCGGAACTCGCCATGGCCTTCATCAGCATCGTCTACCCGGCCCGCGACGGCGCTCGCTTCGACCATGACTATTACGCCCGCACCCACATCCGCATGGTGCGCGAGGCCTTGGCGGAGACCGGCCTGCTGGACGCCCGGGTCTATCGCGGGGTGTCGGCCCTGGACGGCGGTCCGGCGCCGTTCGTGGCGATGGCGCACCTGACCTTCCGCGACGAGGCCGCCATGCGCGCCTGCCTGGACAGCCCGGCGGCGCCCGGCCTGCACGCCGACGTCGCCAATTTCACAGACATCGCGCCGGTCATCGAGATCTACGCGGCGGGGTAGAAGCGCCAACCTCTAGGAACCTCTCCCATGGGGAGAGGGAGGGACCCGCGCCGCAGGCGTGGGAGGGTGAGGGGGTACGCCCTCACCGAATAATCCCGAAAATCCTCGCGAGAACGACGGCGCGCGAACGGCCGCCGTCCCTAACCCCTCACCCTCCCAGGCTTCGCCTGGGCCCCTCCCTCTCCCTATGGGAGAGGTTTCTACAGCCCCAGCGCCTTCGCCAGCGCCTCGACCACGCGGTCGACGTCGCTGTCGTCCATGGTCGGATAGAGCGGCAGGGTCAGGCAGCGGTCATACCAGGCGTCGGCGCCGGGCAGATCGGCCAGGCCATACCGGTTCACATAGTAGGGCTGGCGGTGCACGGGGATGTAGTGCACCTGGCTGCCGATCCCTTGCGCCTTCAGGGAGTCCACCACCGCGGCGCGGGTGGTCATGGCGGCTTCGAAGTCGATCAGCACGGTCAGCAGGTGCAGGGCCGGGTTCGACCCGGTCGGACTGGCCGCCAGGGTCACCAGCGGCGACAGCGGGGCCAGCAGCTCGCCGTAGCGGGCCGTCAGGGTCCGCCGACGCTCGACGAAGCGGTCCAGCTTGGCCAGCTGCGAGATGCCCAGGGCGCACAGCACGTCGGGGATGCGATAGTTGAAGCCCAGCTCCGGCATCTCGTAGACCCAGGGCTCGGCGCCGGCCGGGCGCACCATGCCGTGACCGCGCAGGGAGCGGGCCCGCGCCGCCAGGGCCGCGTCATTGGTGGTCAGCATGCCGCCCTCGCCGGTGGCGAGCGTCTTGACCGGATGGAACGAGAAGCTGGCGAAGGCCGAATAGGCGCCGTCACCGACAGGGTGTTCTTCGTTGCCGAAGGTCGCGGTCGAGCCCAGGGCGTGCGGCGCGTCCTCGACCAGCACCGCGCCGGCCGCGCTGGCCATGGCCTTCAGCGCCGGCAGGTCGCAGACGTCGCCGCGCAGATGCACCGGCAGCACGGCCCGCACGCGGCGCTCACCCACGCGGGAGAGGGCGTCGGCCAGGGTGTCGGGGGTCATCAGGCCGCTGACCGGATCGACGTCGGCGAACACCACCTCGGCCCCGACATAGCGGGCGCAGTTGGCCGTCGCCAGGAAGGTCACCGACGGGGCGATGCAGACGTCGCCCTCGCCGACACCGAGGGCCAGCATGGCCAGGTGCAGGGTGGCGGTGCCGTTGGCCGTGGCGATGGCGTGCTGCGCCCCGACCTTCTGCTTGAACGCCGTCTCGAAGGCCTCGACCGTCGGCCCCGTGGTCAGGAAGTCGGCCCGCAGGGCGGCGGCGACGGCGGCGACGTCGTCGTCCTCGATGGTCTGGCGACCATAGGGGAGGAACGGCTGGGCCATCAGCCCGCCTTTTCCTCCAGCATGGCCAGCAGGCCGTCGGCGCTCAGCCAGTCGTGGTTGTTGTCGCTGCTGTAGGAGAAGTCCTCCGCGACCGGCTTGGCGCCATCGGCCGCCGAATAGGGGACGCGGCCGAACTCGGCGAAGTTGGGCTCGATGGCGAAGCGGTCGTCGAACTCGACGGTCGAGCGCGAGTCGTCGGCGCTGATCATGATCTCGTGCAGCTTCTCGCCGGGACGGATGCCGATGACCTTGATCCCCGCCGTCGGCGACATGGCCTTCACCAAGTCCGGCATGGCCATCGACGGGATCTTGGGCACGAAGATCTCGCCGCCGCGCATCAGGTTCAGCGACGACAGCACGAAATCGACGCCCTCGGTCAGGGTGATCCAGAAGCGGGTCATACGCGGATCGGTGATCGGCAGCTCGGTCGCGCCCTGGGCCAGCAGCCGGCGATAGAGCGGCACGACGCTGCCACGCGAACCCACCACGTTGCCGTAGCGGACCACCGCGAAGCGCGTGCCGATGTCGCCCGACAGGTTGTTGGCCGCCACGAAGGTCTTGTCCGAGGCCAGCTTGGTGGCGCCATAGAGGTTGGTCGGGTTGCAGGCCTTGTCGGTCGACAGGGCGATCACCTGCTTCACGCCGTTGTTGAGGCTGGCCCAGACCACGTTCTCGGCGCCCAGCACGTTGGTGTGGATGCATTCGGACGGATTGTACTCGGCGGCCGGCACCTGCTTCAGGGCCGCGGCGTGGATGACGATGTCGACGCCGCGCAGGGCCAGGGTCAGGCGCTCGCGGTCGCGGACGTCGCCGAGAAAGAAGCGCAGCTTGGCGAAGGCGGCCTCGTCGAACTGCTCGCGCAGCTCCAGCTGCATGTCGCTCTGCTTCAGCTCGTCGCGGGAATAGATGATGACCTTCCGCGGGTCCGACAGCCTGAGCACGGTCTCGATGAACCGGCGACCGAACGATCCCGTACCGCCGGTGACCAGGATCACCTTGCCGTCGAGGTCGAGGGTTTGCGGTGAAAAGCGTCCCAAGATCAGCCTCCTCGCGCCCGCCGCGCGCGAAAACGACGCACGGGCAATCCAGGTTAACGCCGTTTGTGACGCACCAGACGTAAAGAGGACGTCAACCACGACGGGTTATGGGAAGTCCATGCGCCGCATCCTTGCCCTCCTCGCCGCCGTCCTGACGCTCGCCGGTCTTTGCGCCTCGCCCGCTTTCGCCAGCGGCCACGAGGCCAAGAAGGAGGCGCCGCCGACCTATTTCGCCCTGCCGACCATCACCGCCACGGCCATCCGCCGCGACGGCCGCAAGGGCGTGATGACGCTGGAGACCGGCATCGAGGCCAAGGATCCCAAGGTCATGGAATACGCCGTGGCCTCGACCCCGCGCCTGCGCGCGGCCTTCGCCCAGGTGCTGATGACCTACACCGCGGGCCTGCGCCGCGGCACGCCGCCCGACCTCGACTATATCGGCGCCGAGATGCAGAAGGCCGCCGACCGGGTGCTGGGCAAGAAGGGCGCGAAGGTGCTGCTCGGTTCGGCGATGGTGAACTAGGCTTCCGGCGGAGCGGGCTTCGCCTTCCGCCGCGCCCGGAAGAACCCGCGCAGCAGGTCGGCGCTCTCCTGCGCCATGACTCCCCCCGTGACCTCCGGCCGCCAGTGGCAGGTGGGCTGGGCGAAGAATTTCGGGCCGTGCACCACCGCCCCGCCCTTGGGATCGTCGGCGCCCCAGACCACACGGCCGATGCGGGCGTGGCTGATCGCCCCGGCGCACATGGCGCAGGGCTCCAGGGTCACCACCAGGGTCAGGTCCGTCAGCCGGTAGTTCGAAAGCTTGCCCGCCGCCGCCCGCATGGCCGCGATCTCGGCGTGGGCCGTGGGATCATGGGCGGCGATGGGACCATTGCCGGCCTTGGCGATCACCTCGCCCGTCCTCGGATCGAGGATCACCGCCCCCACCGGCGTCTCGCCCCGCTCGGCGGCCGCGCGGGCCTCCTCCAGGGCCAGGGCCATGGCGTCTTCGTCGGTCATGGGCGGCCTCCGTCTTCGAGCAGGCGAACATACGCGTCGAGGCCCGCGCCCCGCGCCTTGGCGACGAGGCGGGCGTCGGCGGTGACCACCACCGCCCCGCGCTGCTCGGCGAGGGCGACATAGGCCGCGCCATAGGCGCTCATGCCATGCCGCGACGCCAGGGCGAAGGCGCGATCGGCCAGGCCGCCCATCGGGTGAAACTCGGCGACGATCTGATCAAGGGCCGAGACCGCGCGCCCGGCCCGCGCCTCGTCCAGCCCGTCGGTCCGCACCCGCCGGGCGGCGATGCTGGCCATCTCGATCCACAGCAGGTCGGGCGCGATCAGCCGGGCGTCCGACAGGACAAGGGCGCGGGCGGCGTCGGAGCCGGCTTCGATAAAGAACAGCTTGGCCGCCACCGAGGCGTCGAGCACGACCTCAGCGGCCATCGCGGTCCTCGCGCACCAGAGCGGCGCTGTCGGTCGCGCCGGCCGGCAGGGGCTGGGCCAGGTCGGCCAGCAGGGCCCGGCGGCGCTCGACGGCCAGGTCGTTGAGCAGCAGGGCGACGGCGGTCTCGCGCGGGACACCGACCGAGGCGGCATGACGGTCGATCATCTGCACGGCGGCCGGGTTCAGCAGGTCGAGCGGCACGGCGAGGTCTTCGCCGCGATGGCGAAACGGCGCCCCGCCCTCGGCGACGCCCCGCACGGCCTCGCGAACGAAGGTCACCCGGCGACCGGCCAGGTCCAGCGCCGAGGTCTTCCAGCCGGCGTCCAGCCAGGCGGCGGCGTGGGTGTGGCCGATGCGGGTGTTGGACCACCAAGCCTGATGCTCGCGCGCCGAGCGCGGCAGGGGAAAGCCCAGCACGGCCTCTATCTCGTCGAAAGCCAGGCGCAGCTCGTCACGGTCATAGGCGCCTTCGAGATGGCGCTTGAGCGGTTCGTACTTCATCGCCGCCTCTCATCCATAAGTTATATACTGTTATATCACCTTGGATCCGAAAAGTCCGCGCCTTGATCCCTCCGGCGTTCGGCGCCATGAGATTTCTTCAACGCCCATCGTGAGATGCGCCCCTCCCATCGAAGGAACACCGGTCATGACCGACAAGTACCAGCCCGCCCTGCACGACGCCGTCGAGCACGACACCGACGCCGAGGGCGGCGAGCGCGTCGCCAAGGCCCTGGCCCGCGCGGGCGTGGCCTCGCGGCGCGAGGTCGAGCGGCTGATCGAGGCCGGCAAGGTGGTGCTGAACGGCCAGGTCCTGACCACCCCGGCCGTGCGGGTGTTCCCCGGCGACCTGCTGGTCGTCGACGGCAAGCTGGTCGAGGATCGCCAGCAGACCCGCCTGTTCCGCTATCACAAGCCCACCGGCCTGGTGACCACCCACAACGATCCGGGCGGCCGTCCCACCGTGTTCGGCGCCCTGCCCCACGGCCTGCCGCGGCTGATCTCGGTCGGCCGCCTCGACCTGAACTCCGAGGGCCTGCTGCTGCTGACCAACGACGGCGAGTTGTCGCGCGCCCTGGAGATGCCGCAGAACGCCTGGACCCGCCGCTATCGCGCCCGCGCCTTCGGCCACGCCACCCAGGAAACGCTGGACAAGCTGAAGGACGGCAAGACCATCGAGGGCGTCCGCTACGGCCCGATCGAGGCCAAGCTCGACAAGGCCCAGGACAAGGCCGGCGGCGGCCGCAACGTGTGGATCACGATCACGCTGAGCGAAGGCAAGAACCGCGAGGTCCGCAAGGTGCTGGAGTCGGTGGGCCTGAAGGTCAACCGCCTGATCCGCCTGTCCTACGGCCCGTTCGCCCTGGGCACGCTGCTGACCGGCCAGGTCGAGGAGGTCGGTCCGCGGGTGATCCGCGAACTGCTCGAAGGCGTGATCTCCGAAGAGAACATGCCCACGGGCGACCGGCCGCAATTCGTCGGCGTCGCCGATCCGCTCTACGCCCCGGGCGTCGCCAAGGACGGCGAGCGTCCGCGCGGCGGCGAGGTGCAGCGCCGCGCCCCCTCCGGCCGCGCCCCGCAGATCGCCACGCCCAAGGTCGAGGAGCCCAAGAAGGTCTATAAGGCCGGCTGGGCCAAGGCCAAGATCCGCACCGACGGCCACAAGGCCAAGAGCCACAAGCCCAAGTCGCTGGAGACCAAGTTCGTCGACAAGGCCCCGCCGCGCGGCAAGCCGCCTGGCCCGCGCCCGGGCGCGGCCAAGGATGCGGCGGGCAAGGGTCCGGTGGGCAAGGGGCCTCTGAACAGAGGACCGGCCAGCAAGGCCGGTGCGAGCAAGGCCGCCCCCCAGGGCGCCGTGCGCGGGAACGTGACGGCGGCTCGCCCGACCGCCAAACCCGCCGGCTTCAAGGGCCCGCGTCCGACCACCGGCGGCAAGCCCGCGCCGCGCGGTCCGAAGCGGTAGACCTTCCTACCCCTTCTCCGCCAGCCGCGTGGCGAGGTTCCCTGTCCGCCGCGCGACGGTGACCAGGGTTCCGACGGCGATCACCGCCAGGCCCAGGGCCAGCACCTCGCCGCGCCCGCGCCACAGCGGCTCGAAGGCGGCGACGGCGCAGGCCGCCGTCAGCGCCGCCATGCGCTGGGGCTTGGCCAGAGGTCCGGAGAAGTCGGCGGGAAAGCCGAGGCCCCGGCCGAGCTCGCGCACATAGGCCGTCAGCACCGCCAGCACGGCGGCGAGCCAGCCCAAGGCCGGGCCGCCCGAGAAGCCGGCCGTCATCGCCCCGTAGCCGGCCCCGGCCAGCAGCAGCACGTCGGCGATGCGGTCGGGCAGTTCGTTCCAGATCGGGCCGAACGGGCTCCCGCGCCCGTGCTCCACCGCCACCAGGCCGTCGAGCAGGTTGCAGACCAGCCGCAGCTGGATGCAGGCCGCCGCCACGACCAGGGCCGCGCCGCGCGGCCAGCCGTCCACCCCGCCGCTGGCCGCCAGCAGGGCCCCGCCCAGGCCCGCGAAGGCCAGGCCCAGGCCAGAGATCGCGTCGGCCTTGATCCCCTTGCCGGCCACGGCCTTGGCCAGGCCCTGGGCCCAGGCGGTCTGGCGGCTCCTCAGCGGGCGGCGGTTGTCGAGGTCGGGCGCATCGGTCATCGGGCGGCTTTCCGGCGGGGCGTCGTTCCCGGAAGGGCGACGGCGGCGGGAAGTTCCACGCCTCTGCGCAACTAGGCTATACCGAAGGTCGAGCCAGCGGGAGCGTCGATGGATTTCGCCGATTGGATAGGACGGGCGCAGGCCTTCCTGGCCGCCAAGCCGCCCGCCCTGCTGGCGGGCCTGGGCGGCGTGGTGATCCTGCTGGGCGTCGCCAGCGCCATCGCCGCCGTCCTGCCGCTGCTCAAGCCCGGCAAGTCGTTCGAGGAGCTGCGGCTGCGCATCGCCTCGTGGTGGGGGATGGTCGCCCTGCTGGCCGGGGCGCTGCTGCTGGGTTGGCAGGCGACCACCGCCGTGTTCGCCTTCATCTCGTTCCTGGCCCTGCGCGAGTTCCTGTCTCTCGCGGTCCGGCGGCGCGAGGACCGGCCAGCGATCCTGGCGGCCTATGGCTGCCTGATCGCCGCCTACGGCTTCATCGTCGCCGACCGCTACATGTTCTACATCGTGTTCATCCCGGTCTGGGTGTTCCTGGGCCTGCCCGCCCTGATGGCCCTGATCGGACAGACGCGCGGCTATCTGGCCAGCGCCGCCACCTTCCACTGGGGCCTGGTCACCTGCGTCTACAATCTGGGGGTCGTGGCCTTCCTGATGCGGGTGCCCGACAGCGAGCCGTTGCCGGCCGGGGCGGCGGGCCTCGTCTTCTTCCTGCTGCTGGCCACCGAGTTCAACGACGTCGCCCAGTACTGCTGGGGCAAGCTGGTCGGCCGTCACAAGATCCTGCCCAAGGTCAGCCCCAACAAGACCTGGGAGGGGTTCGTCGGGGGGTGGATCACCACCGCCGCCCTGATCTGGTTTCTCGGCCCGGTGTTCACGCCGCTGTCGGGCCTGGGCCTGGCCATCGTCGCCTTCGTGCTGCCGGCGGCGGGCTTCGCCGGCGACGTGACCATGAGCGCCATCAAGCGCGACATCGGGGTGAAGGACACCTCGCACGCCATTCCCGGCCACGGCGGGGTGCTGGACCGCGCCGACAGCCTGACCTTCACCGCCCCGCTCTACTTCCACCTGCTGGCCCTGTTCGGCCTGCAGAAGTTCTGAGCTAGGCTGGCGAGGTGCGCTTCCTACGCTTCCTCCTGCTCGTGCTCGTCGCCCGGCCGCTGGCGGTGCTGATGACAGGCGCGGACGTCACCGGTCGCGAGCGCCTGCCGCTGAAGGGTCCGGCGATCATCGCCGCCAACCACGCAAGCCATGTCGACACCCTGCTGATGCTGGCTGTGTTCCCGTCGCGGGCGGTGTCGAAGCTGCGGCCGGCGGCGGCGGCCGACTATTTCCTGCGCGATCCGGTGATCGGCTGGTTCTCGCGCCATGTGATCGGCATCGTGCCGGTGGCGCGCGGCAAGGCGGCCGACGGCGAGGACGTGCTGGCCCCGGCCCGCGCCGCCCTGGCGGCCGGCGAGATCGTGCTGATCTTTCCCGAAGGCACGCGCGGCGACGGCGAAAGCGACGAGATGGGCCAGCTGAAGAGCGGCGTCGCCCGCCTGGCCGAGGCCTTCCCGCAGGCGCCGGTGATCCCGGTGTGGATCCAGGGCGCCGGCCGGGTGCTGCCCAAGGGCGCCAGCGTGCCGGTGCCGCTGAACTGCGCGGTGCTGGTGGGCGAACCGGTGGTCTGGACCGGCCGACGCGGCGCCTTCATGGACGCCCTGCGCGCGGCCATGCTGGCCCTGAAGGCCCAGGCCCCGCCGCTGCGCTGGTCGGAAGACCCCTAGGCCGTGACGACCCCGGCCCAGCGCGACAGCCGGGGCGTGCGGGCCACCAGTTCGGCCAGGCCGACATAGAGCGCCAGCATGCCGGCGGCGATCGGAACCACCTCCCAGCGGAAGGGGTGGGGCGCTTCCGGGGCCAGGGTCATCGGCTGCAGGAACAGCAGGATGACGATGTTGTTGGCGGCGTGGGCGCCGATCGAGAACTCGATCCCGCCCAACCGCAGCGTCGCCCAGGCCAGGCCGACGCCCAGCACCATGCGCACCAGGAAGGCGTCGGGATTGGGATCGAAGTGGATGGCCGAGAACAGCAGGCCGTTGATCGCCAGCACCAGCCAGGCGCGGTGGGTGAAGGCGCCCGAAAGCTTCAGCAGCCAGCCACGGAACACCAGCTCCTCGGCCGCCGCGGCGACCAGCAGCAGGCCGATCGCGCCCGCCGCATGCACGAAGCGGCTGTCGAGATCCGGCGTCAGGGTCAGGATCGGCGCGGCCGGCGGATGCGGGTCGAGCTGGGCCAGGCCCGCCAGCAACGGTCCCAGCGTCACGGCGAACAAGGCCAGCCCCAGCAGGGTCAGTCGCCAGCGGAAGCTCGGCGCGCTGGTCAGGTAAGACGTCAGGCGGCGCTCGTGCAGCATGGCGGCGACGGCGGCGAAGGCCGTGGCCATGCCGCCGTTGGTGGCGGCCAGCAGGCACAGGACGAACAGCAGGCTCTGCAGGGTTCCGGCGGCCGTGCTCGGATCGCGCAGCGACTCCATCAGGGCCATGGCCGTATCGAAGCCGCCCGGGGCCAAGCCCGCGAACAGGGCCATGACGAAGACCGCCCCGATGGTCGCCGCCAGGGCCGCTGCGATCACGCCCACGGGCAGGGTCAGCAGCACGCGGCTGATGCGGCGGTCGGCCGGCGTCAGGTCGCCCAGGAAGGCCGATCCTCCCACGTCCTCGAACACGCCGCCGTCCCCTCGTACAACCCCTGCTCCTCGCTAGAGCGGCGCGAGGCGAAGGAAAAGGGTTTTCGATCGATCCGCCCCCGCGACTTGCCGCCGCGCGGCGATGAAGGCACACATCCCCCGGTATTTGGCCCCAGTGTTTGTGGGGCGATCGCCCACGGGGGGTTTCATGAGCAAGACGGCGAACGCGGGCGGACACGAAGGCAGCGCCCCCCACCTGCATCGGCTGGTGCTGTTTTCGGACGCGGTCTTCGCGATCGCCATCACCCTGCTGGCCATCGAGATCCACCCGCCCGAGCACTGGAGCGGCATCGCCGACCTGTTCGGCCAGATGGGCCACAAGCTGTGGGCCTATGCGGTCAGCTTCGCGGTGATCGGCGTCTACTGGATCAGCCACCGGCGGATCTTCGCCCGGCTGCGGACGGCAAACGGCGTGCTCGACGTGCTCAATCTGGTCGTCCTGGGCCTGATCGGCCTGCTGCCCCTGGTCACCGAACTGCTGTGGGAGCACGGCGGCGCGGCCGCCATCGTCTATCTGGGCCTGGTGACGGCGATCGGCTTCGCCCTGGCGGCCCTCTGGGGCTACGCGGCCTTCGTCGGCGAACTGACCGGCCCAGTGCATCGGGGCGAGGCCCTGTTCACGCTGGCGCGGGTGGCGATCGCGCCCGGTCTGATGTGCGGCCTGATCTTCTTCGCCCTCAACCACGCCTGGGGCCTGGTCCTGCTGGCCCTAGCGCTGGCCGCCTTCATCGCCGGCGGCCGCTACATGCGCCGGCAGGCCGAGCAGACCGTCGAGATCGACCAACCCGAAGAGGCCTCGGCCTGATGCGCATCGTCTCCGGCCAGTTCCGCGGCAAGGCCATCGCCACCCCGCCGGGCGACGCCACCCGTCCGACCTCGGACCGCGCCCGCCAGGCCGTGTTCAACATCCTCGAGCACGCCGCCTGGGCGCCGGAACTGCACGGCGCGCGGGTGATCGACGTCTTCGCCGGCTCGGGGGCCCTCGGTCTGGAAGCCCTCTCGCGCGGGGCCGTGAACTGCCTGTTCGTCGAGACCAACGAGGCCGCGCGCGGCACCATCCGCCAGAACATCGACGCCTTCGGCCTGTTCGGCCAGACTCGCGTGCACCGCCGCGACGCCACCGACCTGGGTCTCCGCCCGGCCAGCGCCGGTCCGGCCTTCGACATCGCCTTCCTCGACCCGCCCTACGCCAAGGGCCTGGGCGAAAAGGCCCTGACCGAACTGGTCGCCGGCGGCTGGCTGGCCCCGGGCGCCATCGTGGTGTTCGAGCGCGGCGTCGGCGAGCCGGATCCGGCGCTGGAAGGGTTCGAGACCCTGGACGCCCGCGACTACGGCGCGGCGCGGGTGCTGTTCCTGCAGCTGCTGTAGCGCCTCAAAGGCCCAGAGCACGCGGCGCCTGGTCGAGCGCCGCGTTCATTTCGCCATCGTCCTGGCAGCCGAGATCCACGACGAGGGTCCGACGCTCGTCGCCGCGCGACCACGCGATGATCACGCCGGCCGAGTCGAAGACATGGTCCTTGCAGTTTTCTTCCCCGACCGATCGGTCGGCGGCCGGCCTGTAGGCTTCCAGCGCCTGACGGAAGGCCGCGAACTGCTCGGGCGTGACGTGGCGCGTAAAGCGCCGTCGGCGCCAGTCGCCGAAGCGGACCTGATACTCGGTCTCGCCGCGCAACACGCCGTCCTCGCCGACGGTGAAGGTCGTTTGCTCACACCGCCCGCCGCAGAACGGCGGCGGAGAAGGTCTGTAGGTGATGCGCTCGATCCCCGGCGGCGAGGGTGGAAGGCTCGCGCAGGCGGACAGGGCCAGCCCGATTCCCGCGAGCGCCGCTCGCATGCGATTGAGGTCACGCTTCATGACGCCATTCATGTCGCGTGAGCGCGCCGCTGTCGAACGGTCAGGGCCGCTTGCCCGGCCAGACCAGGTAGCCGTACTCGTCGCGGCCGGCCGACTGGTATTCGCCGTAAGAGCCGTAGGCCGCCGCATAGCCGTAGCCGGAAGCCGGTCCGGCCTCTGCGTAGCCGCTGGCGGCGCTGTCGTAGCGCTCGCGGCTGGACTCGTAGGACTCCTCGGTGCGCGAATAGGCCGAGCCGCCGCGATAGGTTTCCTGGCGGGCGACGTCGCCGCGATAGCCGCCTTCTCGATACTCGCCCTCTTGATAACCGGCGTCATAACCGGCGTCGTCGTGACGGCGGCTGTAGCGGTCGGGCGCGTATTCCGGCGATGGCGGAGGCGGCGGCAGGGCGGCGTGGTCCTCCACCCGCAGCGGCGGGCGGCCATAGCTCCAGCGGTCGAAGTCGCTCCAGCCGCGCTCGCCGTCGTCGCACTCCACCCGCTCCCAGCGATAGGCCCCGCCGGGACCGGTGACGCGGCGGGCGACGCATTCGCCCGGCCGGGTGTCGGGCGGCAGGATCTCCGGATCGACCGGCAGACTGGCGCGGTCGGGCGGACCGCCGGCCAGGCCGCGGTCATGGGCCAGGGCCGGGGCGGCCAAGGCGAGGCCGGCGACGATCAGCAGCGGGGCGAAGCGGAAAGCATGGCGCATGGGGGAACACTCCAGGCCCGTTAATAAATCAGACCCGGGCGAGGCGCGCCCGCTCTTTCGCGCTCGGCGCGAGCTTGGCCTTTGATCACAGGGGGATCGAAGGCGGCTTTTCCCATCGCCCGTCCTCGCCTAGGATCCACTTTCAAACAATCGTTCGAGGCGGGCGTCATGGCGATCGAGGCGGTGATCTGGGATTTCGGCGGGGTGTTCACCACCTCGCCCTTCGAAGCCTTCCGCCGCTACGAGGCGCGCAACGACCTGCCGACCGACTTCCTGCGCGGGGTCAACGCCGTCGATCCCGACACCAACGCCTGGGCGCGGTTCGAGCGGGCCGAGATCGACGCGGCCGCCTTCGACGCCCTGTTCCTGGAGGAGTCCACGCGGCTGGGCCACGCCGTGCCGGGGGCCGACGTGCTGCCTCTGCTGTCGGGCGAGGTGCGGCCGGGGATGGTGGCGGCGCTGAAAGCCTGCAAGGCCCGCTTCAAGGTCGGCTGCATCACCAACAACGTGCCCGGCGCCGGCCATGGGACGGGCATGGCCGCCTCGCCGGAGAAGGCCGCGGCGGTGAGCGAGATCCTGTCGCTGTTCGACGCCCTGATCGAAAGCTCCAAGGCCGGGGTGCGCAAGCCCGATCCGCGCATCTACCGGATGATGTGCGAGCTGCTGGATGTCGCGCCCGAGGCCTGCGTCTATCTCGACGACCTGGGGGTCAACTGCAAGCCGGCGGCCGCCCTGGGCATGATCGCCATCAAGGTGAGCAGCGAAGAGCAGGCCCTTGCCGAGCTTGCGGCGGCGACCGGATTGGCGTTCTGAAGAAGGCTGACGTTTTCGGAGCCGCCCGCATGACCGCCCCCGCCAAGATCGGCGCCGCCGCCGCCCTCGCCCAGCTCGAAGGCTGGACCGCCGCCAGCGGCAAGGACGCCATCGAGAAGACCTACAGGTTCGACGACTTCAACGCCGCCTTCGGCTTCATGACCCGCGTGGCCATCGAGGCCGACAAGCGCGACCATCACCCCGAGTGGTTCAACGTCTACAACCGCGTCGAGGTGACCCTGACCACCCACGACTGCGACGGCGTGAGCGAACGCGACGTGCAGTTGGCCAGGTTCATGGACGCGATCGCGGGCTAAGGCCCCTTCCCCTCCTCCCGCATCCAGTTCAAACTATCGTTTGAATTTCAGGGAGGACGCCGAATGGCGCAGACCACGGGCCGGGTCGCCGGCAAGAAGGCCTTCATCACCGGCGCGGCCCAGGGGCTGGGCGCGGCCGCGGCGCGCAAGCTGGCCTCGGAGGGCGCCAAGGTCGCCCTGGCCGACATCAATGTCGACGGCGTCAGGGCCGTGGCGGCCGAGATCAACGCGGCGCACGGCGCCGGGACGGCCTTCGCCTACGCCCTCGACGTCACCCAGGAAGACCAGTGGATCGCGGCCCTGGAGGCGGCGGCGAACGACCTGGGCGGGATCTCGGTGCTGGTCAACAACGCCGGGGTGGCCGGCGACAAGCCGCTGGAGCAGATGGAGTTCGACCTCTGGAAGAAGATCATGTCGATCAATGTCGACAGCGTCTTCCTGGGGGCCAAGCACGCCCTGACCCACATGCGCGCCCACCAGCCGGGCTCGATCGTCAACATCAGCTCGATCGCCGGCCTGATCGCCAACCACAACTCGCCGGCCTACAACGCCTCCAAGGCCGGGGTCTGGCTGCTGAGCAAGAACATCGCCCTCTACTGCGCCAAGCAGGGGCTCGACATTCGCTCGAACTCGATCCACCCGACCTTCATCGACACGCCGATCCTCGACCCTCTGAGCCAGCGCATCGGCAAGGAAGAGGCCCACGCCAAGCTCGGCCGGCAGATCCCGCTGGGCCATATCGGCGAGCCCGACGACATCGCCAACGCCGTGCTCTACCTGGCCAGCGACGAGAGCAAGTTCATGACCGGGGCCGAGCTGAAGCTGGATGGCGGCATATCGGCGATGTGACGCGCGATCCTTCTCCCCTTGCGGGAGAAGGTGTCGGCGAAGCCGACGGATGAGGGGTCGCACCCACGAAAAACGCCGCGGCGGCTGGTCAGCTGTCGCGGCGTCTTGCTTTTGAGAGACCCCTCACCCGACCTCCCTTCGGGAGGCCACCCTCTCCCGCAAGGGGAGAGGGGGTTAGCGCGGCGCTCGCTTCGCGAGGATCCGTTGCAGGGTGCGGCGGTGCATGTTGAGGCGGCGGGCCGTCTCGGAGACGTTGTGGCCGCACATCTCGTAGACCCGCTGGATGTGCTCCCAGCGCACGCGGTCGGCGCTCATCGGGTTTTCCGGCGGGGCCGGCGCGGCGTCCTTGGCGGCGAGCAGGGCGCGGGCCACGTCGTCGGCGTCGGCCGGCTTGGAGAGATAGTCGACCACCCCGGCCTTCACCGCCGCCACCGCGGTGGCGATGTTGCCGTAGCCGGTCAGCATGATGACCTTGGCGTCGGCGCGGGCGTCGCGCACGGCCTCGACCACCTTGAGGCCCGAGCCGTCCTCGAGCCGCATGTCCAGCACCGCATGGGCCGGGGCGTTGCTCTTCAGCGTGCTCATCGCCTCGGCCACCGAGGCGCAAAGCGTCACCTCGAAGCCGCGTTGTTCCAAAGCTCGACCGAGCCGCGTTCTCAGCGGCGCATCGTCGTCGAGCAGAAGCAGGGACTTGTCCGGCAGCGCCGCGACCAGTTCACCGATATCCGCCATGAACTCAGCGCCTCCCCGCGCCAATACTCAACCGGGTGTCGTGCACCATCATGTGTACGACTTGCAAAACTTCGCAAGTCTTTCGTCTTCAAACGCCGATGAAGCCAGGAGCCTCCATCGCCGGGCGCGGCCATCGCGCGGCCACCACCGCGCCGCCTCGTCGTCCATTTCTGAAATCCACCGCCGCCCCTGTTCGTTCCAACAGGGTCTTGGCGATGAAGAAGCCCAGGCCCATGCCGATGTGGCCGGTCCGGGAGCCTTCCGCCCCAGGACGTGACGTTACGTAAGGTTCGCCTAGTTTGGCCAGTACTTCCGGAGAAAAACCCGGACCGTCGTCGCGAACCTCGATCAGGATCGAGCGGGCGTCGAAGCGGGCCACGACGATCACCTCCGAACGGGCGAAGTCGACGGCGTTCTCGACGATCGAGGTCAGGGCGTGGATCACCTCGGCCCGCCGCCAGACGTCGGGCGCGGATTCACCGGAGGGACCGTTGACCACCGCTTCGACCCGCACGCCGTGGATCATGTGCGGCTCGATGATCTCGTGCACCAGCTGGGTCAGGCTCATACGCTCGTGCACGGCGTCCTGGGCCTCGGGCATCTCGGTCAGGCGCTGCAGGATCTCGCGGCAGCGGGCCGCCTGGCCGATCAGCAGTTCGGCGTCCTCGCGGGTCTGCTCGTCGGGGGCGCCGCGCGCCATCTCGCGAGCGACGACCGAGATGGTGGCGAGCGGCGTGCCCAGTTCGTGCGCCGCCGCGGCCGCCAGGGCGCCCAGGGCCGACAGCCGCTGCTCGCGGGCCAGCACGGTCTCGGTGACGTTGAGGGCCAGTTCCATGCGGGCCGATTCCGTGGCCGCCTGCCAGGCGTAGAGGCCGGTGACGACGATCCCCAGCACCCGGGCCGCGACGATGGCGATGACCACCATGCCTTCGGGCCGGGGCGTGGCCGGCACGCCGGCGGCCGACGGCAGCGGCATGTAGAGGAAGGCCAGCACGATGCTGACGATGACCGCCAGCACGCCCAGGCCCAGGGCGTAGCGCGCCGGCAGGGTGGCCGCCGCCAGGGTGACGGGCGCGATCAGCAGCAGGGAGAACGGATTGAACACCCCGCCGGTCAGATAGAGCATGCCGGCCAGTTGCAGGATGTCGAAGGCGATCTGAGCGGTGGCCTCGACGTCGCGGGCCATGCGCTGACCGGTCGAGGCCAGGCCGATCAGCACGTTCAACCACGCCGAGAGCGCGATCAGCGAGAAGCAGAGGGCGTAGGGCACCTGGACGTCGAGGACGAGGCCGCAGAACAGCACCGTCACCGATTGACCCGCCACGGTCAGCCAGCGCTGGGCCAGCAGGGTTCGCACCCGGAGGCGGCCGCGGCGGAGCCCGGGGCCCGCCCACGACCAGTCGTCGCTGTCTTGCGCCGCTCCGCCGTCGGGCCTATCGAGCCCGTCGTGGGATAGTTTCTTCGGCGCGTCCTTGAACGAAGCGTCGGCCATGTCGCCACATTAAGGCCAGAAATTTCGATCTGGCGAGCCCCAAAGGACGCGTACCCCATGAACCGCAACCGCCTGACCGTCCTGGCCGTGTGCGTGGTGGGGGTGATCCTGGCCGGCGCGCTGATCTTCCGCAGCGGGGTCTTTTCGCCCCCGCCGCCGCCCTCGGCGGTGGGCGGACCGTTCCAACTGGTCGACTATGACGGCAAGCCGGTCGACGAAACGGTGCTCAAGGGCAAGTGGAGCGCCCTGTTCTTCGGCTTCACCTACTGCCCCGACGTCTGCCCCGGCACGCTACAGGCCCTGGCGACCGCCAGCGACCAGCTGGGTCCCAGGGCCAAGGACCTGCAGATCGTCATGGTCTCGGTCGATCCGCAGCGCGACACGCCGGCGGTGATGAAGACCTACCTGACGGCCGGCTACCTGCCCAAGAACATCGTCGGCCTGACCGGCTCGCCGGCCCAGGTGGACGCGGCGGTGAAGACCTATCGCGGCTACTACAAGAAGGTCGGCGACGGCCCCGACTACAGCGTCGACCACTCCACGGCGATCTACGTCATCGACCCCAAGGGCCGCTTCGACCGGGTCATCGCCTACAGCCTGCCGCCCGAAGAGATCGCCCGTCAGCTGAAGGCGGCGATGGACGGGCGGTAGAACGCCCATTTTTGCGGCGCAATGCCGCTAGGTCACTTCAGGGCTGTACCTTCTTAACCGCCAGCGTGTTATGCTGCATTGCACAATCGCTGGAGACGGCATGCTGTACGCCCTGCACGAAGCGAGCTTCTACGCCTCGACCCCGCTACGCTTGGCCGCCCGCGCGGCCCGGGACTTCTGGGGCTCGCCCCTGAACCCGGCCGCCAGCACCGAGCTGGGCCGGCGGCTCTATGCCGGCGCCGACCTGTTCTCCAACGTCACCCGCCGCTACGGCAAGCCCGACTGGCGGATCGACAGCGTCAAGATCAACGACGTCGACGTGCGCGTGCGCCCCACCGTCGTCTGGCAGAGCCCGTGGGCCCGGCTGATCCAGTTCGACCGCGACATGTCCGACATGCGCCGCGCCGGCCGCTTCGAGCTGGACCCCGCCGTGCTGATCGTCGCCCCGCTTTCGGGTCACTACGCCACGCTGCTGCGCGGCACGGTCGAGGCCTTCCTGCCCGACCACGCGGTGTTCATCGTCGACTGGCAGAACGCCCGCGAAGTTTCGGTCCTGCAGGGCCGCTTCGACTTCCACGACTATATCGACCACATCCGCGACATGCTGCGGGTGCTGGGGCCGCGCCCCAACGTGCTGGCCGTCTGCCAGCCCGGACCGCCGGTGCTGGCCGCCGCCGCCCTGATGGCCGAGGACAACGATCCCTCGCGTCCGGCCAGCATGACCTTCATGGGCTCGCCGATCGACGCGCGCCTGTCGCCGACCGTGACCAACAACCTGGCGGAGGAAAAGCCCTTCACCTGGTTCCAGTCGAACATGATCTACACCGTGCCCGCGCCCTATCCGGGCATGGGGCGGCGCGTCTATCCGGGCTTCGTGCAGCTGGCCAGCTTCATGAGCATGAACGCCGACAAGCACCAGGAAGCCCACCAGCGCTACTTCCACAGCCTGGTCGACGGCGACGGCGACAGCGCCGACAAGCACCTGGAATTCTACGACGAGTACCTGTCGGTGCTCGACCTGACCGAAGAGTTCTATCTCCAGACCATCGACATCGTCTTCCAGCGGCACCTGCTGCCGAAGGGCGAGCTGATGCATCGCGGCCGCCACGTGAACACCGCGGCGATCACCGACATCGGCCTGATGACCGTCGAGGGCGAGAAGGACGACATCTCCGGCATCGGCCAGACCCAGGCCGCCCATGACCTGTGCACGAACATCCCGGCCGAGCTGAAGGAAGACTACGTCCAGCCCGGCGTGGGCCACTACGGGGTGTTCAACGGCCGCCGGTTCCGTGAGGAGATCTATCCCAAGGTCCGCGACTTCATCCTGCGCAGCGATCCGAACTTCGGCGGCAAGAAAGCCTAGTCCCCGGCCGCGCCTCTGAGGCGGCGATCACCCGGCCAGCGGGGCGCGGTATAGATTCCCGACGGCGCGGAACCGCTCTCGCCCAGCGCGGCCAGGGCGACGCGGCGGCGCCCGTCGACGGCCACGAAGACGTTGGCCTTGGCCGCCTCCAGAGCCTCCGGCGTGACGGCGACCAAACGGATCTCGCGCAGAAACAGCGGCCCCTGCGCCCGCAGCGGCGCCGCCTGCCATGAGCATGTCAGGTCCGCGCAGGCGACGCGGTAGACGACGCAGGCGTTCTCGACGCAGGTCTGGCGCAGGCTCTCGGCCGGCAGGTCGATGAAGTTGTCACCGGCGACGACCTGCACCTTCACGCCAAGCCGCGCCGCCGCCTCGGGATCGGCCACGGCCGGGCGGCCGTCCCTCACGACGCGCACCGAACCGACGACCTCGGAGACAGGCGCGTAGTCGCGAGCGATGCAGAAGGGCGGATCCTGGCAGACGAGATCGAACACGCGGAACTCCGGTCGGGATCAGGCGAAGGCCGGCGGCAGGGCGCGGCCCAGGGCGGTGCGCTCGGGGGTCTCGCCGTCCCACAGGTGGAAGGCGCCCTTCATGTGCCGGACGATGTGGAACGGCCCGTTGCGGTCCCAGAAGTGGTGATAGAGGAACGAGTCGTGGGCGATCGGCATGCCGATCAGCGAGAAGGTGTCGAACGACGTCTTGGGCGGCCCGTTGCTCTGCTTGACCACGGCGTAGAGATCCAGGTCGTCGCCGATCACCACCGCCAGGCGCGTGCCGGCGACATCGGTCAGACGGATCGGGTCGTTGGACCGGATGTAGTGGCGGCTGGCGGCGATGGCCTGGGCGTCGACCGCCGCGCCGCGCGCGATCGCCACGGCCCGGATGGCGTCGGCGAAGGGCGCTGAAGCAAAACCGGTGGCGGTGACGGGAAAGCTCGCCGGCAGGTTCGCGGCCTGGCGAAACAGCGCCGCCTGGGCCTCGGCCATGGCCCCGCCCAGCGAATGGCCGGTGAAGGTCGCCCGCGCCACCGGCAGGCCTTGGGCGACCAGGGCCGCATGGGCCGCCAGGGCGTAGGCCAAGGCCGCGTTGACGGTGCGGGTGTCCTGCAGCACGGCCGACTTGAAGTTCAGCAGCCAGTCCAGCTCGCTGTCGGTGCCGCGGTTGACGATCACCAGTTCGGCCGGACCCGGCGCGTAGAAGCAGAAGGCGTCGTAGCCGCTGGGCTTGTCGTTGGCCGGCCCGATCGGCGCGACGAGACCCAGCTTACCCAGCCAGGACGGCGCGGTGGCCTCGGTCGAGGGCTTGTGGAAGGCGCGGTAGACCCAGGCGCTCAGCGCCGCCAGCACCGCATGGCCCGAGCCGAAGGGCGCGCCGGACTTCACGTGGTCCCGGATGGCGGCCGCCAGGGCGGCGCTGCGATCCGCCCGGGCGGGAACCTTGAGCAACACCGTCACGCCACACCTCCGACTAGAGAAATAACGCCGTTATCGCCAAGGTAGATTTCCACCACCCCGCGGTCAACGGCGCCTCTTGCGTCCGGCGGCGACGAGCGCGATCTAGAGGGCGATGAACCTTTTCCGCCCGCAGCCGAAAGCCGCCCCGAAACGCTTCGCCGACGGCGACCGGCTGGAGGTGGAAGGCTGCGCCCTGCGGCTGAAGGTGGACGGCCGCGCCCGGAGGGTGTCGCTGCGGGTCGATCGGGCCAAGTCCGAGATCGTCGCCATCGCCCCCACCCCGCGCCGCCTGACCGAGGCCGTGGCCTTCGCCCACGAGAAGGCCGGCTGGATGAGCCTGCAGCTGGCCGCCCTGCCAGGCCGCCAGGTGATCGAGCCCGGCGGCGTGCTGAAGATCTGGGGCAAGCCCTACCGGCTCGAGGTCGCGCCCGGCCGGGCGCGGATCACGGACGATGCCTTGATCGCCCCCGACGACGCCAACTGGGGGCTGAAGATCCTGCGGCTGGTCAAGCGCGAGGCGCTGGAGAAGCTGACCGAGCGGACAGCCCATCACGCCGGGCGTCTGGGACGGCCCATGCCGTCGGTGGCGGTGGCCGACCCCAAGGCCCGCTGGGGCTCGTGCCGGCCGGCCCGTCCGGGCGCGCCGGCGGCGATCCGCTACAGCTGGCGGCTTGTCCTGGCCCCGGCGGCGGTGGCCGACTACGTCGTCGCCCACGAATGCGCCCACCTGATCGAGGCCAATCACGGCCCGCGCTTCTGGGCGTTGTGCGAGACCCTGATCGGCGATCCGGCGCCGCACCGCGCCTGGCTGCGGGCCCACGCGGCGCAGTTGCACGCGATCTCGGCCTAGGCCTTGTCATCCCGGCGAGCCGCCGGGATGACAAGAGCGGGCAAGCTTACAGCTGGCCCAGCAGGTAGTCGGCCGACGAGACCTTGAATTCACCGGCTTCCTCGACGTTCAGCGTCTCGACGACGCCGTCCTTGGCGACCAGCGAGTAGCGCTGCGAGCGCACGCCCATGCCGAACTTCGAGCCGTCGAAGTCCAGGCCCAGCGCCTTGGTGAAGTCGCCGTTGCCGTCGGCCAGCAGCAGAACTTCGTCGGAGATGCCCTGGTCGGCGCCCCAGGCCTTCATCACGAAGACGTCGTTGACCGAGACGCAGGCGATCGCATCCACGCCCTTGGCTTTGAGCTCGGCGGCCTTCTCCTTGAAGCCCGGCAGGTGCTTGGCCGAACAGGTCGGGGTGAACGCGCCGGGGACGGCGAACAGGGCGACGGTCTTGCCCTTGAAGAGGTCGTCGGAGGTGACCGGCTTGGGGCCTTCGGCCGAGCTGGTCATGAAAGTGGCCGCCGGAAGCGTGTCGCCAACCTTGATCGCCATGGTGTCATCCTGTGCTGAAAGGGCGTTCCGGAGATAAAGCGTCCGGATCGGTTCGCCAATAACGTGGTTTGACTTGAAACCGACGCGTTGTGTGCCGATCCTCAACAGATGGACGCTCCCGAGACCGATCCCCTCGACGGCGAGGGCCAATTCCTGACCGGACGGGTCCTGGTGGCCATGCCCGGCATCGAGGACCCGCGCTTCGAACGCGCCGTGGTCTATCTCTGCTCGCACGACGACGAACAGGCCATGGGCCTGGCGGTGAACCGCCCGGTCGAGGGCCTGACGGTCTTCGAACTGCTGGGCAAGCTGGGCATCGACCCGGAAGTGCGCGCGCCCAGCGACCTCGTCATGCTGGGCGGACCGGTGGAGCGCGAGCGCGGCTTCGTGCTGCACACCGACGACTACGCCTCGCCGGAATCGACCTCGCCGATCGCCGACGGCCTGGCCCTGACCGTCACCCGCGACGCGCTCGACGCCCTGGGCAGCCGCATCCACCGTCCGCGCCGGGCGATCCTGGCCCTGGGCTATTCGGGCTGGGGCGCCGGCCAGCTGGAGCAGGAGCTGCGCGACAACGTCTGGCTCATCTGCGACGCCGACGAAGGCCTGCTGTTCGACGACGACCACGACAGCAAGTGGACGAGAGCCCTGGCCAAGATCGGCGTCACCGCCGACCACCTGTCGGCCCAGGCCGGTCGGGCCTAGGCCCGCCGCAACGGGATCTCGAAGCGGAAGGTCGATCCGACGCCGGGCGTGCTGTCGACCGCGATGGACCCGCCCATCAGCTCGACCAGTTCGCGGCAGATCGACAGACCCAGGCCCGACCCGCCATGCGAGCGGGTGGACGAGCCGTCGACCTGGGAGAAGGTCTCGAACAGGCGCGGCAGGTGCTCGGTCGCCACGCCGACGCCGGTGTCGGCGACCGCGAAGGCCAGCCCCGAAGACCCTTCGGAAACCACGACCCGCACGGCGCCGACCTCGGTGAACTTCACGGCGTTGGCGACCAAGTTGCCCAGCACCTGGCGCAACCGCATCGGATCGCCGGTCCAGGCGCCGCGGCAGCCTTCGTCGACGCTCCAGGACAGCTCGATCCGGCGGCTCGCCGCCGCGCCAGAAAAGACCGCGCAACTGGCGTCCACCAGGGCCTCGATATCGAAGACCGCCTCGCGCAGCCCGACGGCGCCGGCTTCCAGGCGGGTCATTTCGAGCACGTTGGTCAAGAGCGCCAGCAGGGCCTGGGCCGACTCCTCGGCGATCGCCAGGCGCTCGCGCTGGACCGGCGGCAGCTCGCCGGCGGCCATGATCTGGGTCATGCCCAGCACGCCGTTCAGGGGCGTGCGGATCTCGTGGCTCATATTGGCCAGGAACTGGCTCTTGGCCAGGTTGGCGGCCTCGGCCTGCTCCTTGGCCTCGACCAGCGCCTGCCGCTTGCGGGCGAGATTGGCCAGCACCCGCGACAGCCAGGCGAAGAGCACCACGCTGGCCCCGACCAGCAGCAGAAAGACCACGCCCACCCAGGGCGCGGCGCGCAGCAGCAGCGACATCCCCGGATCCCGGGCCGGCCAGGCCAGGGCGCCGATCCGCCGCCCCCGGCGATCATGCAGCGCCACATAGGGCTCCACCGCCTCGTCGCCCGTCACCAGGCTCAGCCCCTCGACGCCGAGGTCGCCGCGCATGCCCGCGATGAAGCCGGAGCCGATCCGCCGGGCCGAGACCACGACGACCGGCGCGCCGGGCCGCCTGGCCATCAGCGCGGGATGCTCCGCGATCACGTCGCTGGCCACCACCAGATAAAGCGCGTCGCCCGACCGCACGAGGCCGGAAGCGGTCGAGACGCCCTCCAGATCGGCGCGCCCCGCCCGGCGGGCCGAGAGGGCGCTGGCGGTCACCGTCTCGACGATGTCGTCGGCGTCGATCCGCAGCGCCTCGACACGGTCAGGCAAGACGCGTTTGCCAGCGATGGAGGCGTAGACCACCCTGCCTTCGCGGACGGCGAAACTCAGGTCGTGACTGAAGTAGCGATGGTAGTAGTCGCCGTAATTGACGTCGGCCCAGGCGGCGTCGACCTCGCCGGTCATGGACCTGTAGGCCTCGTCCCAGACGGTGGCCGAGGTTACCTCCCGCGTCATGCGGTCGAGGGTGCGGCGGACGGTGCGTTCGACCAGCGCCCGCTCGTCCAGGGTCTCAATATGATCGAGCGACCGCGCGGCGAGCAGCATCAGGGCCAGACCGCCGAGGATCGAGGCCGCCACCAGCACGACGGCCGAGCCGACGATCCAATGGATCGCCTGCAATCGACGGGCTTCGGGAGAGGTCGGAGTGCGCAACACGCCTCTTGGCCTAAAGGCCGCGTCGCTAGCGCTTCGTTAACTGCGACCGATGGCCGCAAGACATTGTTTTTCCAAAACCGTAAGGACCCTGGTCACGAATGGCGGTCCACTGGATCGGCAAGATCCGGAGTTCTTGATGCGCACCTTCCTCGCCGGGGCCGCCCTGGCCGTCGCCCTCGCCTCGCCTGTCCTCGCCCAGACCGCGGCCGAACCCGCGGTCACGATCACCGGCAAGATCGGCGTGGTGTCGGACTACCGGTTCCGGGGCGCGACCTTCTCCGACGAGCAACCGGCGCTGCAGGGCGGGCTGACCGCCACGGCCGCCAACGGCCTCTACGGCTGGGTCTGGGGCTCGACCATCGACGACTACGGCGGCGCGACCACCGAGCTGGACGTCGCCCTGGGCTACACCTTCACCGCCGGCGGCACGACCTTCGACGTCTCGGCCGCCCGCTACGGCTATCCCGGCGGTCAGGACGTCGACTACTGGGAGCTGCCGATCTCGGCCAGCCGCGCCTTCGGCGACTGGACCTACGGTCTGGGCTTCGCCTGGTCGCCCGAACAGGACGCCCTGGGCGGGATGGACAACCGCTATGGCTATGTCCGCGCCGCCTGGACCTCGCCCAAGGTTCCCGTGACCATCGCCGCCCAGCTCGGCTACGAGGACGGTGCCTTCGCCCCCGACGGCAAGTGGGACTGGTCGCTGGGCGTGAACCACAAGATCAAGGCCGTGGACCTGGGCCTGGCCTACATCGGCAGCGACCGCGCCCCCGACACGGTGGTGGCCTCGGTGACGGCGGGGTTCTAGGGCGCGAGAAGCATCGTCGGCAGGACCTTTTCGATCTCCGCCCAATAGGCCGGGCCGCCCAGGGCCAGGTCGTGCGAACCGGGCAGGGTGACGACGGTCGGGCCGACGCAGGCCGTCGGCGGCGTCCAGGAGACCCTGTCATCCGCCTGCGCCAGGTAGACGCGCGAGCCCGGCGGAAGCAGGCAGGCGTCGAAGGCGTCCAACCAGCGCCGGAACGGCCGGCCAGGCGCGAGGCCCGGCCCAAAGACGCGCTCATGCATCAGTTGGCTGCGCGCGACCGAAGCCTCGATGCGCGGACGCAGGCCTTCGGGATAGGGCCGGCCCATGCGCGCCTCGTCCGCCCTGACCATGTCGGCGGGCGAACGATAGGCGGTCATCGGCACGCTGAGGATCACGCGATCGGGCTTGAGACGCCCACGTTCGAGCGCCACGCGGATGGGCAGGGCCCCGAAACTGTCGCCCGCCAGGACCAGGGGACGGGGATACCGGGCCTGATCGGCCAGTTCGTCTTCCAGCGCGGCCAGGTCGGCGTCGAGCGCGTCTCGTCCGCCGGCGGCCAGGCGGCGCCAGGCGCCGTCGCTCAGGCCGTCCTGGCCCGCCACGCCCGCGCGCACCACGACCGCGCCCAGGTTGACCGCCGTGACGGCGACGGCGCCATGACCGAACTCGGGCGCGCCGCCCGGGCCGCCGTCGAAATAGACCAAGGTCCCCCGGGTCGGGACGTCCGGCCGATCGACGAACAGGCTGATAGGGCGGTCGGCCGAACCGGCCATGACCCGCCGACGCTCAGCCCGCGCAGGCGGCGGTGTGAAGGCCTTGACGTTCCAGCCGGGAGGCAGACCCCCTAGCCGAAGCGGGCAGGCGCGTGAGACCTGGCCCGCGGCGGAGGTCAGCACCACGCGTCGTGAGGCCACGCTGTCTCCCACGCCCAGCAGCGTACCCCCGGGGACCCGGAAGGCGAAGCTGACGATATCGGCATGACGGCCAGTCTTCAGCACCTCCGCGGATATCGGCGCGACATAGGCCGACGTCCGGCCATCCAGCAGCGGGATGAACTCGCCGGTCGGACAGTCGGGACCCTGGTCGCGGCAGGCCTGCTCGCGCTCGGCCCGGGTGAGCAGCAGACGCCCCTTGGCGAGCGGCACGGTCGTTCCGGCGGAAGCGATCAGCGCCACCTCGGTCGGCGTGGGCCAGAGGCCGCAGAGTTCGGGCGCATCACAGCGGATCCGGCGCGGCGCCGTCGGTCCGGCCGCCGCCTCGGCATAGCCGAACACTCGTCGCGACGGCCCCTCGAAGGTCGACTGCAACGCCGCCTCCGGCGCGCCGTCATTGACCATCAGCCGCGCGCATCCACCGACATAGTAGCCGGCCGCCCGGCAGGGATCGTCCGCGACCGTGGCGATCTGCGTGACCTTGCCGTCCAGGCCGATGCGGAACACGCCCCCGCCGTGAAGGCGCACGGTCATCGAGGTTTCGTCGAGGCTGACCCCTGTGATCGGCGCCATGGCCGAAATCTTCACCCAGCCGGCGCAAGGACCCGAAAGGCAATCGCTCGGCGCGAAGGCGGCGTCGTAGACCGACCCGGCGAACGGGCCGCGCACGCCGACGATCCCGGCCCCGAACGCCGCCGCCAGGCCGCCCTTCGGCGAGACGAGATAGTGATTGGCGTCACAGATCTCTTCGAAGGGCGCGCCGGTGCGGGCGTGCAGCAGCGGCGCTTCCTCGGCCCGGACCGGCGACCCGAACAGGAACACAGACGCGAAAGCGGCCGCCCAGGCGGCGAGATACGAAGAGAACAAGGCCCACCCGGCTGACTATCAGCCCTAGGTTGCGCCATGACGTGGGCTTAGACAAGCTTGTCCGGCCCCTCGCCGCACCTTGCCCCCCAAACGCAAAACGGGCGGCCCCTTTCGGAGCCGCCCGCTACTTTTTCAGGTCGAACCTGAAAGCCGGCGTCAGGTGTTGACGGCGTCTTCCGGCGAGACTTCGGCCTTCTTCGACAGGTCTTCACCCGTCGTCTGGTCGACGACCTTCATCGACAGCTTGGTCTTGCCGCGATCGTCGAAGCCCAGGAGCTTCACCTTCACGATCTGGCCTTCCTTCAGCACGTCCGACGGCTTGGCGACGCGTTCGTTGCTGATCTGGCTGACGTGGACGAGGCCGTCCTTGGCGCCGAAGAAGTTCACGAAGGCGCCGAAATCGACGACCTTGACGACCTTGCCGTCATAGATCGCGCCGACTTCAGCTTCCTGCGTGATCGACTTGATCCAGTCGATGGCGGCCTTGATCTTGGCGCCGTCCGAGGCCGAGACCTTCACGGTGCCTTCGTCGTTGATGTCGACCTTGGCGCCGGTGGTGGCGACGATCTCGCGGATCACCTTGCCGCCGGTGCCGATCACTTCGCGGATCTTGTCGGTCGGGATGGTGATGGTCTCGATCTTCGGAGCGAAGTCGCCGACTTCCTCGCGCGGCGCGTCCATGGCCTTGTTCATTTCGCCAAGGATGTGCTCGCGGCCGCCCTTAGCTTGCGCCAGGGCCTGCTCCATGATCGCGGGCGTGATGCCGGCGATCTTGATGTCCATCTGCAGCGAGGTCAGGCCCTCGCTGGTGCCGGCCACCTTGAAGTCCATGTCGCCCAAGTGATCTTCGTCGCCGAGGATGTCGGACAGAACGGCGAAACCGTCCTTTTCGAGGATCAGGCCCATGGCGATGCCCGAGACCGGACGGACCAGCGGAACGCCGGCGTCCATCATGGCCAGCGACGAACCGCAGACCGTGGCCATCGAGGACGAGCCGTTCGACTCGGTGATCTCGGAGACCAGGCGGATGGTGTAGGGGAAGTCTTCCTTGCTCGGCAGCATCGGGCGCAGGGCGCGCCAGGCCAGCTTGCCGTGGCCGATTTCGCGGCGGCCCGGGCTGCCCATACGGCCGGTTTCACCGACGCTGTAGGGAGGGAAGTTGTAGTGCAGCAGGAAGGATTCCTTGTAGGTGCCTTCCAGGGCGTCGATGAACTGCTCGTCGTCGCCGGTGCCCAGGGTGGCGACCACGATCGCCTGGGTCTCGCCGCGGGTGAACAGGGCCGAACCGTGGGTGCGCGGCAGGATGCCGACTTCACCCAGGATCGGACGGACCTTGTCGACGGTGCGGCCGTCGATGCGGATGCCGGTGTCGAGGATCGAGCGACGGACGATGTCCGCTTCCAGTTCCTTGAACACCGAGACCAGCTTCAGCGGGTCGATGCCGGCCGGGTTCGCATCGCTCTTGGCGAAGGTCTCGATGGCCTTGGCCTTGGCGGCGCCCAGGGCCGAAACGCGTTCGCCCTTGGCCTGGATCTTGTAGGCGTCGGCCAGATCCTGACCCACGGCCTTCTTCACTTCGGCCTTCAGGGCGTCGGTGTCTTCCGGTTGGAAGTCGAACGGCTCCTTGGCGGCGTGTTCGGCCAGCTCGATGATCGCGTCGATCACCGTCTGCATTTCCTTGTGGGCGAAGTTGACGCCGCCCAGGACGATCTCTTCCGAGAGTTCCTGGATTTCCGACTCGACCATCATCACGGCTTCGGCGGTGCCGGCCACGACGAGGTCCATCTTGCTTTCCTTCAGCTCGTCGAGCGTCGGGTTCAGCACGTAGCCACCGTCAACGTAACCGACGCGCGCGGCGCCGATCGGGCCCATGAACGGGGCGCCCGACAGGACCAGGGCGGCCGAGGCGGCCACCATGCCCAGGATGTCGGGATCGTTCTCGAGGTCGTGCTGCAGCACGGTGACGACGACTTGGACTTCGTTCTTGAAGCCCTTGACGAACAGCGGACGGATCGGACGGTCGATCAGGCGGGAAACCAGGGTTTCCTTTTCCGACGGACGGCCTTCGCGCTTGAAGAAGCCGCCGGGGATCTTGCCGGCCGCGAAGGTCTTCTCTTGGTAGTTGACCGTCAGCGGGAAGAAATCTTGGCCGGGCTTCGCCTTCTTGGCGAACACGGCGGTGGCCAGGACGACGGTTTCGCCCATGGTGGCCAGAACGGCGCCGTCGGCTTGACGGGCGATGCGACCGGTTTCGAGGACCAGCGTCTTGCCGCCCCACTCGATCGTCTTGCGTTTGATATCGAACATTTTTCTTCTTTCGGTTCCCGCGGGCGGATTCCCGTCGGGGGTGGACAGGGGCGGACGGCCTGCTCGAAGAGCTTTGGGGGCCGACCCGATGATCCTCATCCTAATGCGACAGGCGGGGTTTGAGGACGTGAACCCCCGCACGTACGGGGCGCCGCTCCACCTGGAGCGAAACCCTCGGGCCCTCCGTCTCGGCCTGTCTCGAGACGGCTGACCCTAAAAAGCGTTCCGCCGCCCTACCGGAGTAAGGCGGCGGAAATGCGCCTTAGCGGCGCAGACCCAGCTTCTCGATGAGAGCCGCGTAACGGCCTTCGTCGGACTTCTTCAGGTGGTCGAGGAGACGGCGACGCTGGGAAACCAGCTTCAGCAGGCCACGACGGCTGTGGTTGTCCTTCTTGTGGGTCTTGAAGTGCTCGGTCAGGTTCGAGATGCGCTCCGAGAGGATCGCGACCTGGACTTCAGCGCTGCCGGTGTCACCCTCGGTGCGAGCGTGTTCGGCGATAAGAGCGCTCTTGCGCTCGGCAGTGATCGACATCGGGTTGTCTCCGCTCAGGTGAGTTGGAAGACCCGCACCGGATTGAGCTTTCCGGCGCGCATCTCGCACAAGGCCACCAGGCGCTCTCCGGACATGGCGGAAACAGTGCGATCGCCGGGCGTGAGCTCGGCTTTCAGCTGTTCCACCTGCCTGGGTAGCAGAACGATGGCGCGTCCTTGCGCAAGCCGAAAGGCGTCTTCGTCGGTCACGGCCAACGCCGGGATGTCGTCCAGCGCGGTCTCGACCGGAAGCAATGCCTCCGACAGGCGGGCCTCATAGCTCAAATTCTCGAGACTTTCCAGGCTTATCGCCGAATCCTCGGCGAACTGGCCCACCCGCGTTCGGCGAAGCTGGCTGACATGTCCACAGGCGCCGAGCGCGGCCGCCAGATCCCGGACCACAGCGCGCACATAGGTGCCCTTGCCGCATTCCATCTCCAGCTCGACATGATCGACGTCGGGGACAGACAGCAGGCGCAGGGCGTGGATGGTCACCTTGCGGGTCTGGAGCTCGAACTCCACCCCGTCGCGGGCCAGATCATAGGCCCGTTCGCCGTCGACCTTGATGGCCGAATAGTTCGGCGGGATCTGATCGACCTCGCCGACGAAGGCGCCGAGCGCGGCCTCGACGGCCTCCGCCGAGGGCCGCACGTCGGACGAGGCCGTGGTCTCGCCCTCGCGGTCGAGGGTGGTGGTGTTGCGGCCCCACTCGATGGTGAAGCGATAGGCCTTGTCGGCGTCCATCAGGAACGGGACGGTCTTGGTCGCCTCGCCCAAGGCCAGCGGCAGGATGCCGGTGGCCAGCGGATCCAGCGTGCCGGCGTGGCCCGCCTTCTGGGCGTTGAACGCCCGGCGCACGCGGGACACCGCGCTGGTCGAGGTCAGGTCGTAGGGCTTGTCCAGGCACACCCAGCCGGAGACGGCGTCGCCCTTCTTGCGGCGCGCCATGGATTAGTCCCCCAAGCCCTGATCGTCGTCTTCGTCGAGGACGTCGCTCAGGCGACGATCGGTGTCCTGCAGAACCTTGGGATCGAGGAACAGCTTGTCCATATAGGCGGCCGTGCTGAAGCTCTCGTCGTGAAGGAACTTCAGGTCGGGCGTGAACTTCATGTCGATCGACCGGCCCAGGCGCCCGCGCAGGAACTTGGCGACGCGGTTCAGGCCCTTGATGATCTCGTCGACGTTCTGGGCCGCGCCCTGGTCGGCGAGACCCGCCCCCAGCGGCTCGACGAAGCAGACGGCGTGCCTGAGGTCGGGGCTCATCCGAACTTCGGAAACCGTGACGGAGACGCCCGTCAGGGCCTCGTCCTGCAGTTCCTCCCCGCGGAGGATGTCGACCAGGGCGTGGCGGATCAGTTCGCCGGCGCGGAGCTGGCGTTGCGAGGGACCCACGGGCCCGCTCTTGGTTTTTTCGGAATGGCGCTTCATGGCGCGGATAGCCTTTGCAGCCCGGCCGGCGGATCGAACGCCGGGAACGCGGGGGAAAATCGAAGGCGCGGTGTCTAGGCGCGTAAGGCCAGAAAGTCCAGCCTTATGCCCTTCTCCCCTTGCGGGAGAAGGTGTCAGCGAAGCTGACGGATGAGGGGTCTCTCAAACATCGGCCCCCTCATACCGCCTCACCGCCGCGGCGACGGATCCTCTTGAGAGACCCCTCACCCGACCGCGCTAAGCCCCTGTCCGCTCCCGGAAGAACTCCACCACCCGCCGCGCGGCCTGCATGCCCGCCCCGTCCGGCCGATCGCGATCCAGGTGCAGGGTCAGCACCGAATGCGGCGGGATCACGCGGTAGGCGTTGGCGTCGGCGTCCTCCAGTTCGATCAGCTCGGCCCGCTCGCCGAACTCGGCCTTCAGCCGCTCGAACCGGGCGTCGCGCACGTGGCGGTCGCTGCGATAGCGCAGGGCGATCAGCGACAGGTCCTCGGCCTCGAACCGCGCCTTCGCACAGGCGATCTCGGCCGGCGAGGCGTCGAGCCCGCCCTTGTCGAGCACCGGCAGCGACGGCTCGGCCAGCACCGGCGCCACCACGACCGGCTCGGTCATCATCGCCAGGGCGAAACCGCCGGTGAAGCACATGCCCACCGCGCCGACGCCCTTGCCGCCGCACTCGGCGTGAACCTTTCGCGCCAGGGCCTTCAGCCAGTCGACCACCGGGCTGGAGCGTCCGCCGCGCCAGATCGCGAACTCGCGCCGCACGCAGGCCAGGCGGAAGGTGGTGGCGTCGATATAGCGCTTGGTCACGCCCTTGCCCGGCTCGCCGAACAGGCTGGGGCAGAAGACGGTCATGCCGCCGGCGGCGACGTCGCGGGCGAAGTCCAGCACGCCGGGATGCAGGCCGGGGATCTCGTGGATGACGATGACCGCCGGCCCCGTCCCCATGCGCCAAACCGGGCGGGTGCGGCCCTCATGGACGAAATCGAACCGGGAAAAGCCTTCGAGCGCCGCCTCGTCCAACGCGTCCGCCATCGCTTCCCCCTTCGTGCTCAGCCCGCCTTGGGCCCGATCAGGAACTGCTCGACCTTGCCGTCGGGCGTCAGCCGCATCGACACCGACAGGGTCCTCGCCCCGAACGCCGCGTCGAAACCGTACCAGGTCATGCCGCCCCGGACTTGGACGCCCTGGCCCTCGAGCATGCGCAGCGGACCCAGCGGCGCGAGGCTCCGGCCAAAGTCGGTCAGCCGCGCGGGTGTGAACCAGGCGCGGCCGTTGTCGGTGAGCAGGGCGGGGTCGATCCGGCCGGCCTGCAACTGGGCGACCAGGCTGCGCGCCGTCGCGGTCGCACCCGTCGAGGGCCGCAGCAGGAAGGCGACGCGCTGGGAGATGGCCGTCTGCGGGTCGCCGAAGTCGGCGTTGGCGATCACGCTCACGGCTCGCTTCTCGGCCGGCCAGACGGTGTTGCTGGTCAGCACGCCCGACAGCATGCCGCCGTGGCTGATCGACGTGGCCCCGTCGCGCACCTTGACCGAGACGCCCAGGCCATAGCCGGCCGGCACGCCGCTGGAGAGATCCACCGAGGTGGTCATCGCCTCCCACGAGGCAGGCTTCAGCAGCTCGCGGCGGATCATCGCCCGGTTCCAGCGCGCCAGGTCCGACGGCGTCATCGCCAGCTCGGCCGCGCCGAACAGCCAGCCGGGCGCCTCCTTGTCGGCCAGGACCACGGGCCCCAGGCCATAGCGCGTGTAGTGCCCGGCGTCGGGCGGCGACAGCGGCTTGCTGTCGTCCTCGGTGACCCCGGTCATGCCCAGGGGATCGAAGATCCGGCGCTTCAGGAACGCGACCAGCGGCTCGCCCGAGACCTTCTCCACGACCAGGCCGGCGATGACGAAGCCGGTGTTGGAATAGCGCCACTGCTCCCCGGGCGGATAGTCCAGCGGGATGCGCGCCCAGCCGTCGAGGATCTTTTGCGAGGTGGTGGGCGCGCGCATGGCCTCGAACACGAAGTCCTGGGGCCAGTAGTCGCGATAGCCGGCGGTGTGCGACAGCACCTGGCGCAGGGTGATCTTGTCGCCCTCGGTCAGTCCGGGGATGTACTTGCCGACCGGATCGTCGAGCGTGACCTTGCCGTCCTCGACCAGCAGCAGCACGGCCGCGGCGGTGAACTGCTTGCTGACCGAGGCGATCCCGTAGCGGGTGGTCGTGGTCGCGGGCACGGCGGGCGACAGCCGGGCCTGGCCATAGGCCTTGGCGTAGGCCACCTCGCCGTCCTCGACGATGGCGACCGAGGCCGAGGGCGCGCCGGTGGCGGCCAGCACCTCGCGGGCGATGGCGTCGATCTCGCGGGTCTTGTCGGGAGACAGCGGCGCGGCCAGGGCGGGTGCGGCCAGCATGAGGGCCAGGGCCAAACCGCCCGCCAGAACCGTCCGTCGCCGCATCGAAAGCCCCCTCGCACTGGAGACGGCACAGTGGGGCCGCGTCGGCGCGCGAGGCAAGAGCGGCTAGAGGGTCATCCCCGCATGGGCGGGCATCTGGATCAGGTTGAAGAAGGTCAGCACCGTCTCGCCGTGCTGGTTGGTCACCGTCGTGAAGGTGCGGATCGTGCCGCGATCGGGCTTGGAGCGCGAGGGCGTGACCTCGACGATCTCGCGGCGCACGGTCAGCGTGTCGCCGGGACGGACGGGCTTTTGCCAGGTCAGTTCGTCGATGCGGATGCCCAGCATCGGCGTCGCGCCGAACGGGGCGGTGTCGACATATTCGCGCATCACCCGCGAGGCCACGTGCCAGCCGCTGGCGATGATCCCGCCGAACCGGCCCGCGGCGGCCGCCTCGGGATCGACATGCATCGGCTGCGGATCATAGGCGCGGGCGAAGTCGAGGATCTCCGCTTGCGAGAGCGTGAAGGGCTCGCCGGTCCAGGTCTCGCCGACGGTCAGGTCGTCCAGATAGCGGTCGGTCATGCGTGGAATCCTGAAGGGACGCCTGAAACGGGGCCGAAAACGACGAAAGCCCCCGGCGAGATGCTGGGGGCTTCGTAGAATAGTGGGTGCGGGGACAGGATTTGAACCTGTGACCTTCAGGTTATGAGCCTGACGAGCTACCGGGCTGCTCCACCCCGCG
>NZ_JBWKNI010000015.1:0-41251 GCF_059415485.1 Caulobacter sp. GW821-FHT10C03
CCCTGGCGCTGGCGCCGGCCCCCTCCGGCCCTCTGGGCCACCTCCCCCAGAGGGGGAGGATCTACGAAACCGCCTACTGCTGCTGTTGTTGTTGCTGCTGCTGGCGCTGCTGGTCCTGATGGACCGCGGCGGCGTCGCCGCGGCGGCGGCCGCCGAAGGCGGCGGGCTTGGCCAGGCGCAGGAACTCCGGCTCGGCCAGGGCCGCGCGGGCGCGGCGCACGGTGACGCCCACCGCCAGATGGCTCTCGGCGTCGCCCTTGTAGACCCCGCGCGAGGGCGTGACGTCGGCATAGTCGCGGCCGACGGCCACGGCCACGTGACGCTCGCCCGTCAGGCAGTTGTTGGTCGGATCGAACCCTACCCAGCGCAGGCTGGGCAGGAAGACCTCGATCCAGGCGTGGGTCGCGTCGGGATCGGAGCGGTCGCCGGCGTCGCGGTCGGTGAACAGGTAGCCCGAGACATAGCGCGCGGGCAGGCCCCAGCTGCGGCAGATGGCCAGCATGATGTGGGCGAAGTCCTGGCAGACGCCGCTGCCGGCCTCCAGGGCCAGGTCGATCGGGCTGTCGGCGTCGGTGACGCCGGGCTGGTAGCCGAACGACTGGTAGAGGGTCTCGTTCAGCCGCTTCAGCGCCGTCAGCGGGTCCTGACGGCGCAGGTCTTCCAGGTCGTGCTTGGCGATGAACGCCAGCAGCGCCTCTGTGGTCTGCACGAAGCCGTGCGGCCGCAGGAAGTCGAAGCACTCGCCGCGCACGAACTCGCTGCGCAGGCGGTCCCACTCGCCGGTGTCGAGCCTGTCGGGCAGGTCGGCGGCGCGTTCGGTCTCCACTGCCGAGCGGGCGATGATGGTCAGGCGGTCGTGCGGCTGGGGCACGTCGAAGTGATAGACCGCGTTGCCGAAGCTGTCGGCGTAGGAGAACAGCTGGCCGGCCGGATCGATGTCCAGCTCGAAGCTGACCAGCCGCTGGCGCGCGCCCTTCTGGGGCTGCATCCACAGCTCCATCAGGCTTTCGCGGACCGGCCGCTCGTAGTGGTACTGGGTGACGTGGCGGATTTCGAGCAGCATGGGATCAGGCCGGCAGTCGCAGTTCGAGGGGATAGGAGACGAAGGTTTCGTAGATGGCTTCGTGGATGCGGGCGCACTCGTTGACCACGGCGGTCAGCAGCGAGCCGGCGCCGCCGGCCTCGAGTTCGTCGACGTCGGCGAACTGCAGGCGGGCCTTCAGCTTGCCGGCCAGGCGCTCGGGCGCGGCGCGGCCGGCGGCCTCGACGTGGCGGGCCAGGGTCGCCAGGTGCTCCTCGATGCGCGAGGTGGCGAAACGGATCGAGCGCGGGAAGTCCTCGTCGAAGACCAGGAACTCCAGGATGTGCCGGGGCTCGATCTCGGCGGTGTAGACCCGCAGGTAGGGCTCCAGCGCGCAGGCCATACGCAGCAGGCTGACCAGCGCCAGGTGGTCGTTGATCTCGCGGCCGGGGGCGGGGGCGAAGCACACCTCCAGCAGGCTGGAGACCAGCTGCGCCCGCTCCAGGTACATGCCCAGCATCATGAACCGCCAGCTTTCGCCGTGGCTCATGGTGGCGTCGGCCGCGCCCTTGAACAGGTGCACGTCGGCGATGACGTCGTGCAGGAAGGCCACTGAGTTGTCGGCGAACTCGGCCTCGGCGTTGGGGTCGGTGACCCGCAGATAGAGGACGTTCAGCCGCTCCCAGGTCTCGGTGGTGATCTGGTCGCGCACCTGGCGGGCGTTCTCGCGGGCCATGGTCAGGGATGAGACCACCGAATTGGGGTCCGAGCGGTCGAGCACCAGGGCCAGGGCGGCGTCATAGGGCGACACCTTGCCGGTCTCGCTGTCGCCGACGGCCGAGAGGGCGATCCACACCGCCTGGACGCCGGAATCGGTCTGGTCGAGCGTGGCGTTCAGCATCACGCTGGACAGCCGCGACAGGTGTTCGGCGCGCTCGATATAGCGGCCCAGCCAGTAGAGGCTGTCGGCGACCCGGGCGAGCATCATTGGCCGTTCCCCTTGTGACCGTTGGAGTGGCCATTGCCGTTGCCGTTGGAGTGACCGTTCTCCTCGGCCAGCACCCAGGTGTCCTTCGAACCGCCGCCCTGGCTGGAATTGACCACTAGCGAGCCGCGCTTCAGCGCCACGCGGGTGAGGGCGCCGGGGGTGACGATCGTCTTCTCGCCCGACAGGATGAAGGGCCGCAGGTCGACGTGGCGGGGCTCGATGCGGCCGTCCACGAGGCACGGCGCGGTCGACAGCTGGATGGTCGGCTGGGCGATGTAGTTGCCGGGATCGGCCTTCAGGGCTTCCGCGAACTCGGCGCGCTCCTGGGCGCTGGCGTGCGGCCCCACCAGCATGCCGTAGCCGCCCGAGGCCCCCACGGCCTTGACCACCAGCTTGTCGAGATTGGCCAGCACGTGGCTGAGCTGGCTCTTCTCACGGCAGAGATAGGTCTCGATGTTGGGCAGGATCGGGTCTTCGCCCAGGTAGTAGCGGATGATGTCCGGCACGAAGGCGTAGACGGCCTTGTCGTCGGCCACGCCCGTGCCCGGGGCGTTGCAGATCACCACGTTGCCGGCGCGATAGGCGTTGAACAGGCCCGCGGCGCCCAGCGACGAATCCCGACGGAAGGTGAGGGGGTCGATGAAGTCGTCGTCGACCCGGCGATAGATCACGTCCACCCGGCGCAGGCCTGTGGTGGTGCGCATGTAGACCATGTTGTCGTGGACCACGAGGTCGCGGCCCTCGACCAGCGGCACGCCCATCAGGCGGGCCAGATAGGCGTGCTCGTAATAGGCGCTGTTGTAGACGCCTGGGGTCAGCACCACGACCTGCGGGTCGGACCGCCAGTCGGCGCTCATGCTCTTCAGCGTGGCCAGCAGCAGGTCGGGATAGCGCTCGACCGGCCGCACCCCGGCCTCGCGATAGGTGCCCGGGAAGGTGCGCTTGGCCGCGTCGCGGTTGGCCAGCATGTAGGATACGCCCGAGGGGACGCGCAGATTGTCCTCCAGCACGGCGAACTGGCCGTCCTGGCCGCGGATCAGGTCGCTGCCGCAGACATTGGCGTACGACTTGTGCGGCACGTAGAGGTTCTGCATCTCGCGCCGGTACGAGGGCGCGCCCAGCACCAGGTCGCGGGGCACCACCCCGTCCATCAGGATCTTCTGCTCGCCGTAGATGTCGGCGAGGAACATGTTCAGCGCCAGCAGGCGCTGGGTCAGGCCCGACTCGATCTTGGCCCATTCGGCCGCCGGGATGATTCGCGGAAAGAGGTCGGTGGGAATGATCCGCTCGGTCGCGCTGCCCGCGCCGTAGACGGTGAAGGTGATGCCCTGCAGCAGGAACGAGCGTTCAAGGGTCTTCTGGCGATCGGCCAGCGCCGAGGCGCCCAGGGTCGCCATCCGAGACTGCAGCGGGGCGTAGTGGCCGCGCACTTCGCCGCCCGGAGCGAACATTTCGTCGTAAGCCACGCCGGGCAGATAGGCCGCCCCCGTCATCGGCAGGTTGGGGGCTTCGTCCAGGCTCTGTATTTTCGCCGCCACGCCTGTGTCCACCTTGGTTGTCCGTCTCTTGGACCCGCGCCGAAGCGGCGCTGGTCGATGGAAACCTAGAACGCCTCGAAAAGGTTCGCGGCGGATTTCGCGCTCCGCCGCGCCAATGCGCACGACTGCTCATCATTTGGGCGCCAATTGCCGGGCCTGAGAAGGCGCCATCGTTCGCCCTCGCAGCATTTCGCGGCGTGACAGGCGTGAAGCGCCCGACTACACGAGGCCTGGGGGCGCTCCGCGCGGGGACGAAGCTTGGTGCGTAAGACGACAGTCCTGGGCCTGGCCGCCGTCATGGCGGCCTTCGCGGCCCAGGCGCATGCGGACGAACCATCGGCGACCATCACGGGCGTCGAGGATCGCGCCCTGCGCGAGGCGATTCAGCGCGCCTTGACCGAATCCGACGGCCCGCCCGGCAGCCGCTCCGAAGCCCGCCGCCGCGCCCGCGACGCCGCCGACGACGCCGTGGCCGTGCTGCGCGCCGAGGGCTACTACGCCTATGTCGTCGAGCCCGACGTCACCGAGGCCGATCCGCCGCGCGGCGTGGTCAAGGTCACGCCCGGTCCGCTGTTCGTCTTCGCCGATCCCCGCATCGACTGGTCGGGCGAACCGCCGGACGAGGGCGTGCGCGAGCGGGCCTTCTCGGTGCTGGGCCTGACCGAGGGCTCGGCCGGCCGCGCCGCCGAGGTGCTCGGGGCCGAAGGCAGGGCCGTCGCCCAAGTCCAGAAGCTGGGCTATGCCGACGCCATGGCCGATCCGCGCCAGGTGATCGTCGACCACGCCGACCACACCGTGCGCCCGACCTTCGTCATCGCTTCGGGCGAACTGGTGAAGGTCGACGGCGTCGAGCTTTCGACCAAGGGCCGCACCAACATCGTCTGGCTGCGTCGCCTCGCGCCCTGGAAAGAGGGCGACGTCTACGATCCCGAGGACGTCGCCGAACTGGAGCGCCGGCTGCGCGACACCGGCGTCTACGACACCGTCTCGGTGGCGCTGGCCCCCAAGGACAAGGCGCTGGAGAACGGCCTGCGTCCGATCCAGGTGACCCTGGCCGACCGGGCCTCGCGCACGCTGGAACTCGGCGCCGGCTATTCGACCAGCGAAGGCCCCGGCGTCGACGTCAAATGGATCCGCTACAACCGCCTGCGTCGGGCCGACACCACCACGATCACCACTCAGGTCGCCAAGCTGGAAAAGAGCCTGGAGGGCTCGGTCGCCCTGCCGCACTGGGGCCGGCCGCAGCAGACCCTGAAGCTGACCAGCAAGGTGTTTGGCGAGACGACCGACGCCTATGACGAAACCGGCGCCACCATCAGCGCCGACCTGACGCGCCGGCTGCAGGCCACGCGCTACCAGACCTACGGCGTATCGCTGGACCTGTCGCAGACCACCGAACTGACCTCGGCCAGCGGCGGCACGGTGGGTCAGCGGCTGAACCTGGCGACCTTCACCACCCTTGCCGCCTACGCCTGGGATCACTCGGACAACATCCTGGATCCCAAGCAGGGCTGGCGGATCGAGGCCCGGGCCGAGCCGACGGCGATCACCGGCGACACCAGCCTCGTCTACATCCGGACCCAGGCGCAGGGCGCGGCCTACATCCCGTTCGGCGAGAACGCCAAGACGGTGCTGGCCGGCCGGCTGAAGCTGGGCGCCATGCTGGGCGGCACCATGCCCGAAGTGCCGGCCTCGCGGCGCTTCTATTCCGGCGGCGGCGGCTCGGTGCGCGGCTATTCCTACCAGGCCATCGGCCCGCGTCTGTCGGACAACACCCCGCAGGGCGGCCTGTCGCTGTTCGAGGCCTCCCTCGAAGTGCGCCATCGCTTCACCGAGCGCTGGGGCGGGGTGTTCTTCCTCGACGCCGGCGCCGTGGGCGTGGAGCCCACGCCCAGCGCCGACGACTTCAGCGCCGGCGTCGGCTTCGGCGTCCGCTACGACCTGGGCTTTGGCCCGATCCGCGCCGACTTCGCCGTGCCGCTCGAAAAGCGCAAGGGCGACCCGGCCTTCCAGATCTATCTCAGCATCGGGCAGAGCTTTTGACCGACGCCGCACCGCCGCCAGAGCCCGTCGAACAGGTCGCAGAAGCCGCGGTCAAGGTCGCGCGCCGCATCGGCGGGCCCGGCTGGCTGATCATCGTCTCGGTGACCCTGGTGGCGATCGTCGCCCTGTTCCTGGGCGTGGTGCGCTACGGCGTGATCACCCCTCAAGGGCGGGCGTTCCTCGAAGCCCGCACCAGCGGCCTGAAGCTGGGCCGCATCGGCACGCTGAAGATCGAGGGTCTGTCGGGCGACATCTGGCGTGACTTCGGCGTGCGCCGGCTGACCATCTCCGACGAGAAGGGCGTCTGGCTGGAGGGCGCCGACCTGCACGTCGTCTGGCGTCCGCGCGAGCTGTGGTGGCGCCGCTTCCACGCCGACAACATCGAGGCCCGCCAGGTGACGCTGGTGCGCCGCCCCACGCTCGGCCCCAAAGGCAAGTCGAGCGCCGCGCCGGTCTCGGTCGATCTCGACGCCTTCAAGCTGCGCCTGGTCTCGCGACCGGCGTTCAGCAACGTGGCCGGCGACTTCGACGTCTCCGGGGCGTTCGAGATGGCGCGGGCGGGCGGCCAGGCCGGCCGGCTGTCGGCCGCCAGCCGCCTGCACCCGGGCGATCACCTGGATCTCGTCTTCGACCTCGGCCGCGACCAGACCCTGCTGCTGACCGCCACGGGGCGCGAGGCCAAGGGCGGCGCCCTGGCCGGGAGCCTCGGTTTGCCCGCCGACCGCCCGTTCCAGCTCGACGCCAAGGCCAACGGCACCACCCAGGCCGGCGCCTTCACCATCCGCGCCCAGACCGGCGACACCGTTCCCCTGCGGGCCGGCGGCGCTTGGACCGCCCAGGGCGGTTCGGCCAGCGGCCATGTCGACCTTTCGGCCTCCAGCCACACCGACCTCTACGAGCGGATGTTCGGCGCGGCCGTGGACGTCGACCTCGTCGGCCGCAGGGCCGGGGCCTCGACCGATCTTTCCCTGAAGCTGCGCGCGCCGAACCTCAGCCTGGACGCCCAAGGCCTGGCCGACATCAGCCAGCGCCGCACCGCGCCGGAAGGCGTGACCTTCTCGGCCTCTGTTCGCGATCTCTCCAAGATCACCCCGATCCCCAAGATGGGCGCTGCCAAGGCGCAGGGCGTCTTCAAGCTCGGCGCCGACGGCTTCTCGGTCGAGGGGCCTGCCGACGTCGCCAATCTGGAGTTGCTCGGCTACCGCCTGGCGCGGGCCCGCGGTCCGGCCTTCGTCGGCTGGAAGAAGGGCGAACTGACCATCCGCGCCTCGGCGACCACCGAGGGCGGGGCGGGCGAGGGTCTGCTGGCGCCGCTGGGCCGCTCGCCCAAGGCCGAGTTCGAGGGCGCGCGCCTGAAGGACGGCCGTTTCCTGATCAAGCACGCCAAGATCGTCGCCCCCAACATCGTCGTCGACGGCAAGGGCGAGCGCGGCCTGCTCGGCGGCCTGTCGTTCGACGGCTCGGCCAAGGTCGCCTCCCTGGCCCCCATCCGGCCGGGCATGAAGGGCGCGGCCGACATCAAGTGGTCGGCCAGCCAGGCCCACAACAAGCCCTGGAACTTCACCGCCGACGCCAAGGGCGCCGGCTTCGCCACGGGTCTTTCCGAACTCGACCGGCTGCTAGGCGCCGCGCCCAAGCTCAGCGCCCGCGCGGCCTGGGACAACGGCAAGCTGTCGGTCGCCGACGCCAAGCTCGACGGCGCGTCGGCCCGCGCCAAGGCTTCGGGCGTCATGACGCCCGGCAACAACCTGGCCTTCAAGCTCGACTGGTCGGCCGAAGGGCCGTTCGGCGCCGGGCCGGTGGAGATCAGCGGCAAGGCCTCGGGCGACGGCGCGATCACCGGGACGCTGACCGCGCCCCGCGCCGACCTCAAGGCCGCCTTCGACAGCATCGAGCTGCCGCGCCTGCCGCTGAAGGACGCCAAGCTGGCCCTGACCTTCGCCAAGCTGCCCGACGGCGGCGACGGCACGGCGTCTTTGCAGGCGGCCAGCCAGTACGGGCCGGCGCGCGGCAAGACCGCCTTCCGGTTCGCGCCGGGCGGGCTGGAGCTTTCCGATCTCGACATCGACGCCGGCGGCCTGAAGGCCCAGGGCGGCGCCTCCCTGCGCGACGGCCGCCCCGCGAGCGCCGACCTGAGCGTGGCCGTCGGCCCCGGCGCCTTCCTTGCCCAGGGTTCGGTGAAGGGCGCGGTCAAGCTGGTCGACGCGCCCGGCGGTCCGAACGCCACGCTGGATCTCGTCGCCCAGGACGTCGCCGGCGGCGCCTGGAAGCTGCGCACCGCGACCATCAAGGCCAACGGCCCGATGAGCCGCCTGCCGCTGACCCTGGACGCTCGCGGCGAGGCGCCGGCCGGTCGCTGGAACCTGGCCGGAACCGGCGTGCTGGCCCAGCAGACCGACGACTATCTGCTGACCCTCGACGCCAAGGGCCGGATGGCCCGCACCGACATCTCCACTCGCGAATCCGCCCAGATCCGCTTCGGCGGACCGCGTACGACCAGCAGCCTGCGCCTGAACCTCGGCGACGGCCGCGCCGACCTCGATCTCGACGTCGGCGGCGAGCTGGCCAATCTGCGCGCCGACCTGGTGGGCGTCAGCCTGACGGCCCTCAATCCCGATCTGGCCGGCCGCATCGACGCCCGCGTCTCGATGCGCGGCCAGGGCGAGGCGCTGGACGGCGAGCTCGACGCCAACCTGTCGGGCGCCCGCGAGCGCGGGGCCAAGGAGAACCAGTCGCTGGACGCCACCATCCATGGCGACCTGCGCGACCGGGTGATGACCGTCAAGGCCAGCGGCTCCAACCCCCAGGGCCTCAAGGCCGAGGCCGACCTGACCCTGCCGACCGAGGCCTCGGCCAAGCCGTTCCGCCTGGCCATCGACCGCCGCCGCGCGGTGCAGGGCCGCTTCCTGGCCCAGGGCGAGATCAAGCCGCTGTGGGACCTGCTGATCGGCCCCGAACGCGGCCTGTCGGGCAAGATCGACGCCGAGGGCTCGCTGGCCGGCACCCTGGCCGACCCGCGCCTGATCGGTCGCGCCGCCCTGACCGGCGGCAAGTTCGAGGACGGCCAGTCGGGTCTGCGGCTGCAGGACGTCGCCATCACCCTGGCCCTGGCCGACAACGCCATCGACGTCAGCAAGGCCCAGGGCGCCGACGGCCGAGGCGGTACAGTGTCGGGCCAGGGGCGGATCAGCCTGGCGCGCGACGGCGTCGGCAGCTTCCGCCTCGACATGAAGAACTTCCAGGTCATCGACAACGAGTTGGCGAAAGCGTCCGCCACCGGCCAGACGACGATCAACCGCGACTCCGCCGGCAAGGTGAAGCTGACCGGGGCCCTGACCATCGACCGCGCCGACGTTTCGGCCCAGTCCAAGACCCCGGCCGGCGTCGTCTCGATGGACGTCATCGAGCGCAATCGCCCGCAGGACCTGGTCCAGGGCGTCGAGGTCCGCCAGCGGCGGGCCGATTCCGGCATGGCGCTGGACGTCACCCTGAAGGCGCCGCGGCGGATCTTCGTGAAGGGCAGGGGCCTGGACGTCGAACTGTCGCTCGACGCCCATGTCGGCGGCACCACGGCCAGCCCCAGCCTCGACGGCGTGGCCCGCGTGGTGCGCGGCGAATACGACTTCGCCGGCAAGCGCTTCGAGTTCGACGACGACGGCGTGGTGCGCCTGGCCACCCAGCTGGAGCGGATTCGGCTGGACCTGACCGCCACCCGCGAGGACGACGCCCTGACCGCCGTCATCAAGATTTCGGGCACGGCCGCCAAGCCGGAGATCACCCTGACCTCGACGCCGGAACTGCCGCAGGACGAGGTGCTGTCGCAGGTGCTGTTCGGATCGTCGGCCGCCCAGCTGTCGCCGATCGAGGCCGCCCAACTGGCCTCGGCCCTGGCGTCGCTGGCCGGCGGCGGCGGCTTCGACGTGATCGGCAACCTGCGCAGCTTCGCCCGCCTCGACCGCCTGGCCTTCGCCGAGGGCACCACGGGCATGACCGTATCGGGCGGCAAGTACGTCACCGACGACGTCTATGTGGAGATCATCGGCGGCGGCCGCGAAGGGCCGGCGGCGCAGGTCGAATGGCGCATCCGCCGGGCGCTGTCGCTGGTCTCGCGCCTGGGCGGCGACGGCGACGCCAAGCTTTCGGTAAAATGGCGAAAGAACTATAGGTAGCGCAAGGCTGTTGCGCGGGCCTGCGGTTTCCTCGCCAAAGGAAACAACGTTTTGCCCGCGGCCCTTGGACTAGGCTCTGGTCAAGGGAGACAGCGAATCCATGCGGATCGACGACGAAGATCGGGCTGTCCTGGGGAGTTTGGCGGCCGACGGCCCCCGGATCATCGACCGGGCCGTGGCCTGGTGCGCCATCAACTCGGGAAGCCGTCACATCGCGGGCCTGGAGCGGCAGCGGCAGGTTCTTGCCGAAGCCTTCTCGGCTCTGCCCGCCGCCCCGACCGAGATCCCGCTGACCGCCTCGCCCGAGATCGCCGCCGATGGACGTGAGGTCGCGCAGCTTCATCCCCCGGCCATCGCCGTCGTGGTGCGTCCCGAGGCGGCGGTCCAGGTCGTGCTGACCGGCCACTACGACACCGTCTACCCCGAGACCTCGGCCTTCCAGACCGTTTCGACCCGTCCGGACGGCGCGCTGCACGGGCCGGGGATCGCCGACATGAAGGGCGGGATCTCGGTGATGCTGGCGGCGTTGGAGGCCTTCGAGCGCCACCCCAAGGCCGCCAATCTGGGCTACCGCGTGCTGCTGTCGCCGGACGAGGAGATCGGCTCGATCGCCTCGGCCCCGGTGCTGGCCGACTTCGCGCGGCTGGGTCATGTGGGCCTGACCTACGAGCCGGCCCTGGCCGACGGGGCGCTGGCCAGCGTGCGCAAGGGCTCGGGCAATTTCCACGTCGTGGTCCACGGCCGCGCCGCCCACGCCGGCCGCGACTTCGCCTCGGGCCGCAACGCGGTGATGGAGGCCGCGCGTCTGGCCCAGGCCCTGCACGCCCTTAACGGCCGCCGCGAGGGGGTCACGCTCAACATCGCCAAGATCGACGGCGGCTCGCCGCTGAACATGGTGCCCGACATCGCCGTGCTGCGCTTCAATGTCCGCTTCCCCTCGGCCGCCGACGCCGCCTGGCTGGAGGGCGAGATCGCCGACATCGTCGCTTCCACAAAGGCCGACGGCCTGCACGCCCATCTGCATGGCCGCATCACCCGCGGCGCCAAGCCGTTCAACGTCGCCCAGGAGCGCCTGTTCGGCGCGGTCAAGGAGGTCGGCGCGCTGCTGGGCCAGGACATCGCCTGGAAGCCGTCCGGCGGGGTCTGCGAGGGCAACAACCTCTTCGCCTCGGGCCTGCCCAACATCGACAGCCTGGGCGTGCGCGGCGGCGACATCCACAGCGAGGCCGAGCACGCCTGGCCGGCCAGCTTCGTCGAGCGCGCCCAGCTCTCGGCGCTCACCCTGATCAAGCTCGCGAACGGCGATATCGACGCCCACGCGATCCGCGCGGCCATGGCCGCCGTACCGGAGATCCTCTGAATGCTCGTCGTCCGTCCCGCCGGTTCGGCGGATTTCGACTCCCTGATGGAGTTGGCCGTGCTGTCGGGGCGGGGCTTCACCAGCCTGCCCGAGGACGAGCCGACCCTGCGCGAACGCCTGGCGCTTTCGGAAGCCAGCTTCCAGGCCGGGGTCGCCCCGCCCGAGGCTTGGTACACCCTGATGCTGGAGGACCTGGAGAGCGGGGTCATCGACGGCGTCGCCGGCGTCAAGGCCAGCGTCGGCCTCAAGCGGCCGTTCTTCTCGTTCCGGGTCGTGACCCTGGCCCAGTCGTCGCCGGTGCTGGAGATGCGTTTCGACCACAAGGCCCTGGTGCTGGTGAACGAATGCGCGGGCTGGTCGGAGGTCGGGTCGCTGTTCCTGCGCCCCGAAAAGCGCAAGGGCGGGGCCGGGCGGCTGCTGGCCCAGTCACGCTACATGCTGATCGGCATCGAGCCGCAGCGCTTCGCCGAGATGGTGCTGGCCGAGCTGCGCGGCTGGTTCGACGAGGACGGCTCGTGTCCGTTCTGGGAGCACGCGGCCAGCAAGTTCTTCCGGCTGGACTTCGACCAGGCCGATCTGATGAGCGCCTCGACCAACGGCCAGTTCATCCTCGATCTGGCGCCGCGCCACCCGATCTATACCGAGCTGCTGGCCCCCGCCGCGCGCGACGTGATCGGCAAGGTCCACCGCGACGGCGAGGCCGCGCGGGCCATGCTGGAGCGGGAAGGCTTCCGCTACCAGGGTCTGGTCGACCTGTTCGACGCCGGCCCGACCGTCGCCGCGCCGCGCGACGACATTCGTACCGTGCGGGACGCCAGGCGCCTGCGGGTGAAGATCGGCGAGGATGCGTTCGGCGAGGAGGCCCTGATCTCGACCACCGACGTCGCCCGGTTCCGGGCCGTGCGGGCCGCCGTGCTGATCGACGGCGAGGCGGCGATCCTGGATCGCGAGGCGGCCGACGCTCTCGGGGTCAGTGAAGGCGACCATGTGCGGGTGAAGGCATGAGCGGCGTGTTTATCGACGGCGTCTGGAAGAACGGGCAGGGGCCGGAGGCGGTCTCCTCCGACCCGGCGACCGGCGAGGTGGTCTGGCGCGAGGCCACGGCCTCGTCCGCCGATGTCGAGGCGGCCGTCGCGGCGGCCCGCAAGGCCTTCCATCCTTGGGCCGATCTGCCGCGCGAGGAGCGGATCGCCATCCTGCGTCGCTACAAGGAGGTGCTGGTCGAGCGCTCGACCGCCTATGCCGAGGCCCTGAGCCGCGAGACCGGCAAGGCGCTGTGGGAGACCAAGGCCGAGATCGGCTCGATGGCCGGCAAGGTCGACGCCTCGATCAAGGCCTATGACGAGCGGACGGGCGTGGCCGAAAACGCTATGCCCTTCGGCCGCGCCGTGCTGCGCCACCGCCCGCATGGCTTGATGGCGGTGCTGGGGCCGTTCAACTTCCCGGGCCACCTGCCCAACGGCCACATCGTGCCGGCCCTGCTGGCCGGCGACACCGTGGTCTTCAAGCCCTCCGAAGAGACGCCCCTGGCCGGCCAGTTGCTGGTCGAGGCCCTGGAGGCGGCCGGTGTTCCGGCCGGAGTCGTCAACCTCGTGCAGGGCGGCCGCGAGGTCGGGCAGGCCCTGATCGACCAGGAGATCGACGGCCTGCTGTTCACCGGCTCGGCCCAGGCGGGGACCTTCTTCCGCCGCCACTTCGCCGATCGGCCCGACGTGATCCTGGCCCTGGAGCTGGGCGGCAATAATCCGCTGGTGGCCTGGCAGACCGGCGACCCGGCCGCCGTCGCGGCGCTGGTGGCGCAGTCGGCCTTCATCACCACCGGCCAGCGCTGTTCCTGCGCCCGCCGCCTGATCGTGCCGGACGGATCGGAAGGCCAAGCGATCGTCGAGGCCGTGCTGGCCCTGGTCCCGAAGCTGTCGATCGGCCCGTGGAACGGCGAGGAGCCCTTCATGGGGCCGCTGATCTCCGAACGCGCCGCCGGCCACGCCCTGGCCGCCGCCGGCCGTATCGAGGGGCAACGCCTGCTGGCGCCGGGCCGCGTCGAAGGCCTGTCGGGCGCCTTTGTCTCGCCGGGCCTGATCGACGTCACCGGCGTCGAAGTGCCCGACGACGAGATCTTCGCCCCGATCCTGCAGGTGCGCCGCGTGGCTTCGTTCGACGAGGCGCTCGCCGCCGCCAACGCCACCCGCTACGGCCTCTCGGCCGGGCTCGTGACCGAGAACCCGGCTCTCTGGGACCGATTCCTGGCGCGGATCCGGGCCGGGGTCGTCAACCTCAACCGCCCGACCACGGGCGCGGCCGGGACCATGCCGTTCGGCGGCCTGGGGGCCTCGGGCAACCACCGGCCCAGCGCCTATTACGCGGCCGACTACTGCGCCTATCCCGTGGCCAGCTTCGAGGCCGGCGCGGTGCTCGACACCACGGGCGACATCAAGGGCCTTCGCCCGTGACCGCTTTCGAGGCCAATTGCGACGGCCTCGTGGGGCCGACCCATTCCTATGTCGGCCTGTCACCGGGCAACATCGCCAGCCAGGTCAATGCCGGCCAGGTCTCGGACCCGCGTGCGGCGGTGCTGGAGGGCCTCGACAAGATGCGCCGGCTGGCCGACTGGGGCGTGCCGCAGTTCGTGCTGCCGCCGCACGAGCGGCCAGACGTGGGCTTCCTGAAGTCGATCGGTTTCGCAGGCTCCGACGCGGCCGTCATCGAGGCCGCCTGGAAGACCGCTCCGGCCCTGGCCGCCGCCGCCTGCTCGGCCTCGCCGATGTGGGCCGCCAACGCCGCCACGGTGACCCCCAGCGCCGATGCGGCCGACGGCCGCGTGCACTTCACGCCGGCCAACCTGCTGACCAACCTGCACCGCAGCCTGGAAGGCCCGCAGACCGCCAGGGCTCTGCGCCGGCTGTTCCCGGACGAGGCCCGCTTCGCCGTCCACGACCCGCTGCCGACCCAGCCGCACTTCGCCGACGAGGGCGCGGCCAACCACGTGCGGCTCTGCGTAGAACACGGCGAGCCCGGGGTGAACCTGTTCGTCTGGGGCCGTGAAGCCTGGGAGCACTGGAGCGGCGCCTATCCGGCCCGCCAGACCCGCGAGGCCTTCGAGGCGATCCAGCGTCGCCACGCCGCCGCCCGCGCCGTCTTCCCCCGCCAGGGCCGTCGCGCCATCGCCGGCGGGGCCTTCCACAACGACGTGGTCTGCGTGGGCACGCGCGAGACCCTGTTCTTCCACGAAGCCGCCTTCGAGGACCGCGCCGGCATGGAAGCCGAGGTTCGCCGCGCCGCCGAGGGCCTGTTCGAGCCGGTGTTCGTCGAGGTCTCCGAGGCCGACCTGCCGATCGAGGACCTGGTGAAGAGCTATCTCTTCAACTCCCAACTCCTGGTCCTGCCCGGTGAGGACCGCCTGGTGCTGCTGGCGCCCGGTGAGACCCGCGACAATCCCCGCGCCCGCGCCGTGGCCGAGGGGCTGGTGGCCTCCAACGGCTCGATCGGTCGCGTCGAATACGCCGACGTCCGCCAGAGCATGCGCAACGGCGGCGGTCCCGCCTGCCTGCGGCTGCGGGTGGTGCTGACGGACGAGGAACTGGCCGCCGCCAATCCCGCCCAGCGCTTCGACGCGGCCCTACACGCGCGCCTAGCCGACTGGGGCGCTCGACGCTATCGCGACCGCCTGGCGCCGGCCGATCTCGCCGATCCGGCCCTGCTGGTCGAGAGCCGCGAGGCCCTGGACGAGCTGACCGCGATCCTCGATCTCGGCGGCGGCTTCTATCCCTTCCAGAGAGACGCATGAGCTTCTCGATCCGCCCAACCCGCGCTTACGACGCGATCCCGGTCGCCGCCGTTCATCGCGCCACGGCCGCCATGCCAGGCGGCATCGCGCGCCAGCCGGAGGAGATCACCGACGGCTATATCGACCGGATTCTGCACGAAGCCCTGGCCGACGGCGTGGGCCTGGTGGCGGTGGACGAGGGCGGCGTGGTCATCGGCGAGATCCACGCCATGCGCATCCCGGTGAAGCTGTTCTCGCACGTGCTGTCGGACTTGACCGTGGCGGTGCATCCGGACTGGCGGGGCAGGGGCGTCGGCTCGGCCCTGTTCCAGGCGCTGTTCGCCGCCGCGCGGGCGATGGATCCGCCGATCGTGCGGGTGGAGCTTGGGACCGGCGCGGGGAACGCGGGCGCGATCCGGCTCTATGAGCGGCTGGGGTTTCGGGTGGAGGGGCGGCTGGAGAAGCGCGGGCGCTTCCCGGACGGAACGTTCGAGGACGACATCGCCATGGGGCTCATTCTCTGATCCCTCTCCCCTTGCGGGAGAGGGTGGCCTCGCGGAGCGAGGTCGGGTGAGGGGTCTCTCAGAACCGTCCGCGCGACCCCTCATCCGTCGGCTACGCCGACACCTTCTCCCGCAAGGGGAGAAGGATCAGGAGGCGATCTCACTCGCCGTCATCGCCTTCACGCCCAGTTCCCCCAACCCCGCCAGCAACCGCCGCAGGGCCGAGATCCGGAACGGTTGCCCCGTCACGTACGGCGTCAGGGTGAAGCCCAGCACCCGCCCGCCGAACCGCTCGGCGTCGTCGGCGAGATAGCTGGCGGCCTCGAGCACCTGACCCGCCCATTCGTCCTCGGTCTGGCGGCGGTCGATCATCAGGGACCGGTCGTCGAGTTCGTTGGACAGCGGCAGGCCGATCACCTCGCCGGCGTCGGTCTTCATCGTCACCGGAACCTCGTCCTGCTCCCAGTCGAGGCAGATGTCGAAGCCGGCGGCGCGGATCAGGTCCAGCGTGGCGAACGACTGCTGCCGTGCTGGGCTCAGCCAGGCGCGGGGCTTCAGACCCGCCGCGTCGAAGCGCGCCCGCACCTCGGCCACCCAGGCGGCTTCGGTCTCGCGATCCAGCCCGCCCCAGTGGATGTGGGTGGTCGACAGGCCATAGGCCGCGATCTCGTGGCCGTCGGCCAGGATCGCCTCGACCAAGGGCTTCAGCCGCTCCAGCTGGTCGGCGTTGATCGGGAAGGTCGCCTTCAGACCCGTCGCCTTGAGGGCGTCGAGGATGCGGTAGACGCCCACCCGGTTGCCGTAGTCGCGCGTCGTGTAGTGGCGCAGGTCCGGATAGGGGGTGACCATGGCGCCGGGGTGCTTGAACGGCTTGCCCGGCGGATTGAGCGGATGGTGCTCGATCGGCACGACGATCATCGCCGCCACCGCCGCGCCGTCCGGCCAGGCGATCGGGGCGCGCACGGTCGAGGGCCGCCAGGCGTAGCGGTCCTGGTCCATGCCGTAGGAGCGGTGCGGATAGATCAGGTGCTCGTCAGGCAGCGGCATGGGCAAACCCCGTTCCCGGCGTGGCCAGGCCGCGCGCGGCGATGTCGGCGATGGTCTGGTCGAAGTAGTTGTCGCGATAGTGCTGAGCGATCTCGCGGGCCGTGGTGATCCACACCTCGTCATGGCCGGCGATGTGGCGCAGGGCCTCCTCGAACGGCCGGATGCGATGCGGCTGGCTGACCAGATAGGCGTGCAGCGGAATGCACATCACCGTGCCCGACTTTTCGCCTTCTTCCAGAAGCTGGTCGAAGTGGCGCTTGAGCACGTCGGCGTAGCGCCAGGGGCTCATCGACAGCGCGCCATAGGTGATGACGTCGTTGACCTCGAGCGAATAGGGCATCGAGATCAGCTTGCCGGTCCTGGTCTTCACCGGCTGGGGCTGGTCGTCCTGGAAGAGGTCGCAGGTGTACCAGAAGTCGTTTTCGGCCAAGAGGTCGAAGGTCTTCTCGGTGTGGGTCAGGGCCGGGGCGAGGTAGCCCCGGATCCGCTGGCCGGTGGCGGCCTCGACCGAACGGATCGAGTCCTCTATCACCGCCCGCTCCTGGGCCTCGTCCATGCCGTAGGAGAAGCGGGTGTTGTAGATCCCGTGGCTGAAGAACTCCCAGTTCCGCGCCACGCAGGCCTCGATGATTTCCGGATGGTGGTCGAGCAGGCCCACCGACAGCGAGATCGAGCCGCGCATGCCGTACTTGTCGAGCAGCTCCATCAGCCGCCAGTGGCCGACCCGGTTGCCCCAGTCGCGCTGCGAGTAGCCGACGACGTCCGGCGAGGGCTTGGGCCAGCCCGGACGCTGCGGGTTCTTGGGCGGATCGAACTCGTAATATTCGATGTTGGGCGCGATCCAGAAGGCCAGCTTCTTGCCGTCCGGCCAGACGATCTTGGGCCGGTCGCGATAGGGCCAATGGTCGTAGAGGTTGGGATCGGCCTGCATCTGACGCTCCACTCAGCCGGCGGCGTAGGCCGCGCCGGTCTCGACCATTTCAGCAAGGCCGATGCGGTCGTTCACCCCGCCCATGTCGATCATCCGCTCTGCGAACGGACGCGTGGCGCCATTGGCCTTCAGGCTCGCCAGGAAAGCCTCGGCCGTCGGCACCAGGGCGCGCACCAGGGCGCCGGGCGAGATCACCAGCTTGAAGCCGATATTGCCCAGCTCCGTCACGTCGAGCAGGGGCGTCTTGCCGCCCTCGACCATGTTGGCCAGCAGCGGCACGCGGCCGGCGAAGGCGTGGGCGATGGCGCTCATTTCGCCCAGGGAGCGCGGGGCCTCGACGAACAGCACGTCGGCGCCGGCCTCGACATAGGCGTGGGCGCGGTCGAGCGCGGCTTCGAAGCCTTCGACGCCGATCGCGTCGGTGCGGGCGATGATCAGGGTCTGGTCGCTGGCGCGCGCGTCGAGCGCCGCGCGGATCTTGCCCGACATCTCCTGGGTCGAGACCAGGCCCTTGTCCGCCAGGTGCCCGCACTTCTTGGGGAAGGTCTGGTCCTCCAGCTGGATCGCCGAGGCCCCCATGCGCTCGAAGATCCGCACCGTGCGCTGCACGTTGACGGCGTTACCGAAGCCGGTGTCGCCGTCGACGATCAGCGGCAGCGAGACGCGTTCTGACACCCGGCCGACCACGTCGGCCACATGGTCGAACGACACCAGGCCGATGTCGGGCCGGCCCAGCTGGGTGTAGGCGATCGAGGCGCCGGAGAGGTAGACGGCCTCGAACCCGGCCTGCTCGATCAGCAGGGCCGACAGGGCGTCATAGGCGCCGGGGGCCAGCAGCGGCGTGTCTTGGGCGAGGCGGTCGCGCAGGCTCATGCGGCGGCTCCCTTCAGGCGTCGTTTCAGGTGGGGGATCAGGCCGCCGTCGTCGATCATCGCCATCAGGTGCGGCGGGATCGGCGTCAGGGCGTAGGTCTTGCCCGTGGTGATGTTCTCGAGGCGTCCAGCGACCGGATCCAGAAGGATCCGATCGCCGTCCGTCATCTCGCCGACCTGGGGAAACACGAAGGCCGGCAAGCCGAGGTTGATGGCGTTGCGGTAGAAGATGCGGGCGAACGAGGTCGCCAGCACCGCGGAGACGCCAAGAAGTCGTAGGGAAACGGCCGCCTGCTCGCGCGACGAGCCGAGGCCGAAATTCGCGCCGGCGAACACCACGTCGCCGGGCCGCACCGTGCTGGCGAAGTCCGGCGCGATCGCCTTGAGGCAATGCTGCGCCAGCTCGGCCGGCGGCAGCTTCATCAGGTTGCCCGGGGCGAGCAGGTCGGTGTCGATGGCGTCGCCGAAGACGAAGGCGCGGGACATCAGGCGGCTCCCGTCAGATAGGGGCGGGGATCGACGATGCGGCCGGCCGTGGCGGCGGCGGCCACGGCGTAGGGCGAGCCGAGATAGACGTTGGCCCCGGCATGGCCCATGCGGCCCTGGAAGTTGCGGTTGGTCGACGAGATGCAGGTCTCGCCCTCGGCCAGGATCCCCGCGCCCATGCCGGCGCAGGCCCCGCACCCCGACGGCATCAGCACCGCGCCGGCCGCCAGCAGGGTCTCCATCACGCCTTCGCGGGCGGCCAGTTCCGCCGTGCGGGCCGAGCCCGGGGCCACCAGCAAGCGCACGCCCTGCGCCACGCGGCGACCCCGCAGCACGGCGGCGGCCATCCGCAGGTCCTCGATCTTGGCCCCGACGCAGGCGCCGATATAGGCCTGGTCGATGCGGACCTCGGTAAACTCGGTCGCGTCGCGGGTGTTGGCCGGGGAGTGCGGGGCGGCGATCTGCGGCGCAAGGTCCGAGGCGTCGAAGCGATGGACGGCGGCATAGGTCGCGTCGGGATCCGAGTGCAGGGCCAGGGCCGCGGCCTCGTCCGTCACCGGCGCGCCGCGCGCGGCCAGATAGGCGAAGGTCGTCGCGTCCGGCGCCACGACCCCGGTCTCAGCGCCCAGCTCGGCGGCCATGTTGGCCAGCACCATGCGCTCGGCCATCGGCATGGCCTCGACCAGGGGACCTGCGAATTCTACCGCCTTGAAGGCGTTGTCCATGCCCAGTTCCCGGCACAGGAACAGCATGACGTCCTTGGCGGTCACGCCCGGCTGGAAGGCGCCGGCCCACTCGACGCGAATGGTTTCCGGCACGGCCAGCCAGGTCTCGCCCGTGGCGGCGATGGCGGCCATGTCGGTGGCGCCGTAGCCGGCCGCATAGGCCCCGAAGGCCCCGGCCGTCGGCGTATGGCTGTCGCCGCCGGCGATGAAGGCGCCCGGCCGGATCAGGCCGTGCTCGGGCAAGACGAGGTGGCAGATGCCGACCATGTCGAAGAAGGCCGAGACTCCATAGTCGCGGGCGAAGTCGCGCGTGCCCTTGAGGATCGCCGCCGACTCCGCATCGACGGCCGGCACGTAGTGGTCGGAGACGATGGCCACCTTGGACGGGTCCCACAGGCCCACGCCCAGCTCTTCCAGCAGCGGACGCCAGCGGCGCGGGCCGCTGCTGTCGTGCGCGAAGGCCAGATCCACCTTGGCCGTCACGAGGTCGCCGGCGCGCACGCTCGGCAGGCCCGCGGCCTTGGCGATCACCTTCTCGACGAGCGTTCGTCCAACCAACCTAATCGCCTCCCGGTCAAATCCAGCGGCGACCGGGGTAGGCGCGGGGCCCCCGGCTAGAAAGGCGGAAGTTCAGATCAATTGCTGTGCGGTCATTTCCGGCCGCCGGAGGACTACGATGCCCCTCGACGCCGCTCGCACCATTCCCGCCTTCGACTGGAAGGACCCGCTCGCCCTCGACGCCCGCCTGACCGAGGACGAGCGCCTGATCCGCGACGCCGCCCGCGCCTACGCGCAGGAGCAACTGCTGCCGCGCGTGGTCTCGGCCTATGCCGACGGCCGCTTCGATCGCCAGATCATGACCGAGATGGGCGAACTGGGCCTGCTCGGCTCGACCCTGCCCGAGGAATACGGCGGCGCCGGCGTCAGCCACGTGGCCTACGGCCTGGCCGCCGCCGAGATCGAGGCCGTCGATAGCGGCTATCGCTCGGCCATGAGCGTGCAGTCCTCGCTGGTCATGTACCCGATCTACGCATTCGGTTCGGAAGAGCAGAAGCGCAAGTGGCTGCCGGGCATGGCGCGCGGCGAGCTGATCGGCTGTTTCGGCCTGACCGAAGCCGACGGCGGTTCGGATCCCGGCTCGATGCGCACCGTGGCCCGCGAGGTCGATGGCGGCTACGTGCTGAACGGCGCCAAGATGTGGATCACCAACAGCCCGATCTCCGACGTCGCCCTGGTCTGGGCCAAGCTCGACGGCGAGATCCGCGGCTTCCTGGTCGAGCGCGGAACCGAAGGCTTCACCACCCCGAAGATCGACGACAAGCTCAGCTTGCGCGCCTCGATCACCGGCGAGATCGTGCTGCAGGACGTGCTGGTGCCGGCTGACGCCATCCTGCCGAACGTCAAAGGCCTGCGCGGTCCGTTCTCGTGCCTGAACAAGGCCCGCTACGGCATCGCCTGGGGCGCCATGGGCGCGGCGCGGTTCTGCCTGGAGACCAGCGCGGCCTACGTCGCCGACCGCGTCGTGTTCGGCCGTCCGCTGGCCGCCCGCCAGCTGATCCAGAAGAAGCTGGCCGACATGCAGACCGAGATCGCCCTCGGCTTTGAAGGCGCGCTGGCCCTGGGCCGTCGCCTCGACGCCGGCGACTGGGTGCCGGAAGCCATCAGCCTGCTGAAGCGCAACAACTGCGGCAAGGCCCTGATCATCGCCCGCGAGGCCCGCGACATCCACGGCGGGGCCGGCATCTCCGGGGCCAGCCACGTGATGCGTCACGCCGCCAACCTCGAGACGGTCAACACCTACGAAGGCGCGGCCGACGTCCACGCCCTGATCCTGGGCCGGGCGATCACCGGCCTGGCGGCGTTCTGAGGAGCGGGGCGATGAAGCACCAGACCATCCGCGGCAAGATCCTCTACACCTCGCGCAAGCCGGGTCGCGAAGGCCAGGAGCGGGGCCGCGAGCACTTCTCCATGACCCGCCACACCGACGGCAAGGTCACCATCCGCGCTCAGTGCGAGATCGAGGAGCCGGATCCCACCGTCCTGCGCGACGCCGTCTATTCCCTCGACGAGCACAACCGGCCGATGGACTTCCACCTGCGCCTGACGGTCGGCGACAAGTTCATGGGCTCGGGCTGGTTCCGCTTCGGCGAGGACTTCATCGAGTGCGAAAGCTACGGCCCGTCGATCGGCCGGCTGTCGCAGCGCGTGCCGATGAACGGCCATTTTGACGGCTTCGGCACCCATCCGATCATCGGCGACGCCTACATGTGCAAGGTGATGGACGTCGCCAAGGGACCGCACAAGCGCAAGCTTCGCGTCTTCCTGCCCTCGGTCGACCATCGTGGGGCGACCCCGCCGCAGATCGTCGAGAGCGGCATCACCCTGGAATATGTCGGCGAGGAAGAGGCGACCACGCCCGCCGGAACCTTCGCCTGCCGCCACTTCCGCTTCCTCGGCGAGGACGGTGGCATGGTCAGCAAGGACGGCGAGCACCCGACCTACGACATGTGGGTCACGGCCGACGAGGACTCGCTGTTCGTGAAGGGCGGCGTCGGGGGCTACATGCAGACCTGGTACGAGCTGGTGGAGCTGCAGCGGTAGGGTCGCAGTCGCAAATCCCTCTCTCTCTTAGAGAGAGGGAGGGGCCCGCCGCGAAGCGGTGGGAGGGTGAGAGGTTTCACCGCTTGCCGGCAAATCCCGGCTTGTGGTGGAAACCTTCAACAGACCGCGACATTGCCTTGAAGCGTCGAAGCTTTTCGCCAACCAAGCATGCGCGGAACGGCTGCGCTGGATCCTGAGAGATTATAACCTCTCACCCTCCCACGCCTTCGGCGCGGGCCCCTCCCTCTCTCGATGAGAGAGGGACCAAAGGGGGTCACCGCTCCGGAAACACCGGCTTCCGTTTCGTCAGGAACGCCGTCCGGCCCTCGATGAAATCCGGCCCCGACACCGAGGCCACGAACGCCGCCCGCGTCGCCGCGTCGTCCTCGACGGCGCCGGCCAGGATCGCCCGGATCGTCGCCTTGATCGCCCGGACCGAGCGCTGCGACGCCGCCGCGATCTCGGCCGCCTTGGTCGCGACGGCGGCCGGAACATCCGCTTCAATCGCATCGATCAGACCCAGCCGCAGAGCCTCCTCGGCCCCGAGCAGGCGTCCGGTGAACAGGATGTCCCTGGCCGCCGAGGCGCCGACGGCGTCCACCAGGCGCTTGGTGTCTTCCAGGCTGTAGGTCAGGCCCAGCTTGGCCGGGGTGATCGCCAGCCGCGCGTCCGAGGCGGCGATCCGCAGGTCGCAGGCCAGGGCCACGGCCAGGCCGCCGCCTACGCAGGCGCCTTCGATGGCGGCCAGCACCGGCTTTTCCAAGCCAGCGATCGCCCCGATCCCGGCCGCGATGGCGGCGTTGTAGTCGGCCGCGCTCTGCGGCGTGGCGTAGACCGCCTCGAACTCGCCGATGTCGGCCCCGGCCGCGAAATGTCCGCCACGGCCGGTCACGACCAGCACCTTGGCGTCCGAGGCGGCGAAGGCCGCGCAGGCGTCGGGCAGGGCGCGCCACATGGCCAGGGTGATGGCGTTGCGCTTGGCCGGACGGTCGAAGGCCAGGGTCGCGATGTTGCCCTCGATGGTCAGGGTCAGCGCCCCGTCGGCGAAAGCGGTCATCGGAAGGCCTCCGGAGCGGCGGCTGAAGGCAGGGTCTCGGACAGCCGTGCGGCCAGCGCCTGGGTAGCGCCGTCGGTCATACCGATCACCTGCAGCGACAGGGGCAGGCCGTCTGCTTCGCCCGACGGCAGGGCGAAGGCCGGCGCGCCCAGCACGTTGCCCAGCGCCGTCAGGTCGGCCTGGCTGGCGGGAACCGCGCCGCCGAAGGCGAAGGCCTGTTGTGGCGTCGTCGGTGTCAGAAGTCCGGCATAGGGTGCTGTAGCAACGAGGATTTTTCGCCTGCTCTCAGTCAGCAGGCGATAGGCCTCGGCCAGCTTGGCCGGCGTCTGCCGTGCGCCCCAGGCCAGCAGCGAGCGCAGCTCCGGCGTGAAGCCTTCCGGGTCCAGGGCCAGGGCGCGGCGATGCTCGACGCCGCCCTCGACCTCGCTGATCAGCAGGCCGGCGCGGCGCAGAGCGCCCAGGTCCAGATCGTCGATCCGCAGCTTCTCCAGCCGCCAGCCGGCGCGGGCCAGGTCGTCCAGCGTCTTAGCGAAGCCGTCGGCCACCGCCGGCTCCAGCTGCACCAGACCGTCGAGGTCGAGCACCGCCAGCGGCCGCTCGTCTGGCGCTGTGGTGGCCTCCACGCCGCAGGCCTGGGCTACCAGGGCCGCGTCGGCCGCCGAGCGGGCGTGGACGCCCACATGGTCCAATGTCCAGGACAGGGCGGTGACCCCGTCGGTGGCGATCGCGCCCAGGGCCGGCTTGTAGCCCACCACGCCGCAATAGGACGACGGCAGCCGCACGCTGCCCATGGTGTCGGTGCCCAGGGCCGCCGCGCACAGCCCCGCCGCCACGGCCGCCGCCGAGCCGCCCGACGAGCCGCCGGGGGTGAAACCCGCGCGATGCGGGTTCTCGCAGCGACCCAGGAAGGCGTTGTCGTTGGTCGCGCCCAGCGCGGCCTCGTGCATGTTCAGCGTGCCGAGGATCACCGCCCCGGCGGCCCGAAGCTGGGCCACGCAGGCGGCGTCGGCCGGCGCGACATTGCGGGCGTAGGCCTTGATCCCGGCGCTGTGCACCAGGCCCTCGACCGCGATGTTGGCCTTCACGGCGATCGGCGCGCCGTCGATCGTCGACAGCGGCGTTCCTGCCGCCCAGCGCTGGGCGCTGGCCCGGGCCTCGGCGCGCGCGCCGGCGGCATCCAGCTCGACCACGGCCCTGATCGCCGGGTTCAGCCGTTCGATCCGCGCCAGATAGGCCTCGGTCACGTCAACGGGACTGACGCCCGCCGCGTAGAGCGCTGGCAGGCCCGCGACACCAGCCGCGACGATGGGGTCGGAAAAGCCCGCCACCTCAGTAGCGCTCGTCGATCAGGCGGATCGGCTTCTGGCGCACGTCGATCTGGGTCAGGCCCGCCGTGGCGCCCTTGGGGGCCAGTTCGACCTCGACCTCGATGCCGATCTTGCGCTTGAGGATCTCGCCATAAAAGGCTGCGATGTCTCGCCATTCGGCCGTATCGGCCGTCGTCTCGGCGGTCACGGCGAAGCTATCGCGGCCGGTGGCGTCGCGTCGGGCGCGGCAGATGAACTCGCCGGCGAAGGCGGGCGCGTGCTCCAGCATCGCCCCCACGCCCTGCGGGAAGATGTTGATGCCGCGGATCTTGACCATGTTGTCCGAGCGCCCGAGGAAGCCCTCGATGCGCTGGAACACCACGTCGATCGACGACGGCTTGAGAATCGCCCGGGTCACGTCGTGGGTGTTGAAGCGGATCAGCGGATACAGGTCGTCCTTGAACAGGCAGGTGACGATCATGTCGCCCAACTCGCCCGGCGCCACGGCCGCGCCGGTGTCGATGTCGCAGACTTCCAGGTAGTGGGCGTCCTCGTGCACGTAGAGGCCGTCGCGGTCGGGGCCTTCGCCGGCGATCAGGCCGGTGTCGCCGACGCCGTACCAGTCGAAGCACTTGGCGCCGCCCCAGGCCTTCTCCATCGCCGCCCGGTCCTCGCGGCCCAGGTGCGCCGAGATCAGCCTCACGGGGATGTCGCGGCCCGGCTCGATGCCCATCTCCAGCGCCGTATCGGCCAGCTTCTTCAGATAGTCGCCGAAGCCCACCAGCACGGTGGCCCCGAAGCGCTTCATCACCTCGACCTGCTGGGCCGAGCGGGTCTCGACCCCGGTGCCGGCCGACAGGAAGGTCGCGCTGGTCCAGCGGGTCACGGCCTCGCGCACATAGTGGCCGCCGTTGATCATGCCGTGGCCGTAGACCGAGTGGATCACGTCGTCGGGACGCAGGCCCTGGAACTGGTAGTTGCGGGCCAGCAGCAGGTTCTGCACCTCGCGGCTCTTGGGGCCGAACAGCAGCACTTGTGGTGATCCGGTGGTGCCCGAGGTGGTGTGCAGCATCACCGGCGGCCGTTGGCCTTCCGGATAGCCCTCGAAGCCGGCGAAGTCGCCGAACGGGGGCTTGCGCTCCAGCGAGTCCATGATGTCGGACTTGTCGAAGCTGGGCAGGCCCGGCAGGTCGTCCAGCGAGCGGATGTCGCCGGGCTGGACGCCCGCCGCGCCCCACAGGCGCTGGTAGAAGGGCGTCTTCCAGGCGCGATCGACGCAGCGCAGGAACAGGCGGTTCTGCCGCCAGCGCAGCTCGTCGCGGCTGGTGGTGGTGGCGAACTGGGTGAAGGCCTCGCCGATCGGGTGGTCGGCGACGAGGGCGGGGTAGTCGAGCGACTGCCAGTAGGTCTGGTGAGACATGAGAACCTTGGGGGAGAAAGCTAGCCGCCGCTGGCGAGGAGGAAGACCTCGCGGGCGTCGGCCAGGGTGTCGAAGCGGTCGAAGAGGTCGGCCAGCGGGGCGTGGACGGCCTCCATGCCGACGAAGGCCAGGCACGAGCGGGCCTTTTCCAGGTGCTCGTCGCGGCTCATCGGGAAGTCGGGCGAGCCCAGCTGGGCGGTGACGTCGAGCACGATCTCGCGGCCGTCCTTCAGCTTGGCGATGGCGCGGGCCGGCACGAAGGCGGCGGGATCGGGATTGCCGTCGCTGTCCACGACGACGCGGGCGGCCAGGGCCAGGACGTCCGGCTCGTTCAGGCGCTGCGGCGTATAGTCGTCCAGGCCCACCCGGCCGCGGGTCAGCATGACGGCCGCCAGATAGGGCAGGCACAGGCGGGCGTAGGCTGTGTCCATCTCCGGCTTGGCGACACGGCCCACCAGGTGGCGGATCAGCGGCGGCGCCGAGTAGGTCAGGCTGTCGAGGTCTTCCGGACCGACGCCGTGCTCGGTCTTGAGCTTGCGCACGGCCACCAGCCCGCCGTGGCAGGCGCGGCCGGTGGGGAAGGGCTTGCAGGAGACCTCGGCGATGCGGCGGCGATCCTTGAGGTCGGCCAGTACGGGTCCCAGGTCGAACCCGGCCTCGAACAGCGGGAGATAGCCGAAAGGTCCCTCCAGCCAGTCGCGCGGACCGGGCAGGCCGGCCTCGGCCACGTCGATGGCCTGCAGGGCCGAGCGGGCGGCGGCGGCGATCTGGACGGGCAGGGCGGGCTTGCCCTCGGTGTGGGCCTGCATGGTGCCGCTGCTGAAGGCCAGGGCGTAGCCCATGGCGTCCATCGCCGTCTCGCGCGGCAGGCGCTTCAGCCGCGCCAGGGCCGCCGTCGCCCCGAACACCCCCGCCGTCGCCGGCCGGAAGAAGCGCAGGGCGGTCGTTGCCGCGACCCCCAGCGCGATGGCGACATCGACGCCCGCGACCATGGCGGCCAGAACTTCTTCGCCGGAATAGGGACCGGAGCGATCCAGCTCGGCGATCAGGGCCGGCACGATGGTCGGCAGCGGATGCAGAACGGCCTTCTCGTGGACGGAGTCGTATTCCTGACCGTGCAGCTGGAAGGCGTTGACGAAGGCGGCCTGGGCCGGCGGCAGGCGCACGCCCGGCCGTCCCAGCACCAGGCCATCGCCTTCTCCGCCCCAGCCCTTCGCGGCGGCTAGGATGGCGTCGGAATAGGCAGCGCCCGCGCCGGCCGCGCACACCGCCACGGCGTCGTGCAGCAGCCGGCGGGCGTCGGCCTGGACGGCGTCCGGCAGGGCGTCCCAGCGCAGGGAAAGGGCGTGGTCGACGAGGGCTTCGGCGGCGATCATGCGGCGACGCTAGCAGCGGCGCCGGCCGCCTTCGGACGCGGCGTTCGGGTTTGCGCGCACAGCGGACAACGGCGCGGCTGTCCGCCAGTCGGCCAAACGCGAAATCCCCGTCGCGCGCGGGCGGGACGGGTTCAGCCTTCTCTGTGCGGACTATCGGGGGATCGTCCGCAAGCCGGGAGAGCCGCCATGCTTATGCGTGTTCTGTTGCTGCTGACCAGCGCGTTTCTGCTGATGGAAGCCGGACCGATGCTGCTCGACCAGATGGAACGCGAGCGGACGGAGTCCTGACGTCTTCCTCTTCCAACTTGCCCGTCGTCCTGGCGCTCTGGTCGGGACGACGGGCTTTTGGAAGGGGGAGGCTAGCGCCTCTTGGGAGCGTGGCGGACGCCGAAATCGCTGACACTTTCGGCTGCCACGCTCTAGCGAGCTAGCCAGCCCGCAGGGCCCGCGCCCAGCGCTGGCGGGACCGGGTCGATCACCGCTGGCTCATTGCTGAACAGGATCGGCGTGCCGACGATCTCATTGCCGTCGGCGTCGCGCGACAGCATGCCCCGCGTGGCCAGGGCCGGATCGTCGAAGGCTTCCTTCAGCGTTCGCACCGGCGCGAAGCAGACGTCGCGGCCGTCGAACCAGGCTTCCCATTCCGCCCGGGTCTTGGTGACGAAGGCCTCGCGCAGGAAGGCTCGAAGCGGCTCCTGGCCGGGACCGGGCTGAAGCTCGGCATAGGGCAGCAGGTCGAGGCGCTCCAGGCCCGCCAGCAGGTTGCGGGCGAACTTCACTTCCGAGCCGCCCAGGCAGATCCACTGGCCGTCGGCGCATTCGTAGAGGCCGTACATGGCGTTGCCGCCCCACGAGCGTTCGTCCTTGGGAACGTGGGCCTCGCCCGTGGCGAAGATCTTGCCGGTGACGTTGGGCGTCCAGGCCAGCACGCTGTCGTACATGGCGACGTCGACATAGTCGCCGAGGCCCGTCTTCTCCCGCCGCAGCAGGGCCATCAGCACGCCCGAGAGCGCGGTGAGGCTGGCCAGGGCGTCGGCGGCCGGCATGTTCGGCGGGGTCGGCTTGCCGTCGAAGCCTTCGCTCAACGACACCATGCCGGCCAGGGCCTGCACCGCGATGTCGTGGGCCGGCTTGTCGCGATAGGGGCCGGTCTGGCCGAAGGCCGAGATCGCCACATAGACGATGCCCGGATTGCGCGCCTTGACCGCTTCGTAGTCGAAGCCCAGGCGCTGGATCACGCCCGGTCGGAAGGCCTCGACCACGACATCCGCTTCGGCGGCGAGGTCCAGCAGCAGGGCGCGGCCCTCGGCGGACTTCAGATCCACCTGGAGGCTGCGCTTGCCGCGGCTGGTGTTGCGAAACCAGACGCTCGTCCCGTTCTTGCGATAGCCGATCTCGCGGGCCGGATCGCCTTCGCCGGGCGGCTCGATCTTCAGCACGTCGGCGCCATGGTCGGCCATCATCAGGGTCAGCATCGGCCCCGGCAGGAAGAACGACAGGTCGAGGACGCGGACGCCTTCCAGCTTCACGAAACTGCTCCCAGAACGTCTTCGGTGTGTTCGCCGAGCTTCGGCGCGCGGACGCCGGGCATCCGCTCGCCGTCGATCTTCACGGGGCAGGCCAGCATCGCCAAGCCTTCCGCGCGGTCAGGATGGGCGACGACGTCGCGCATGCCGACCTCGGCCACGAACGGATTGTCCAGCGCGTCCATCATCTCGAGGATGGGCGCGAACGGCACCTTGCCGCCCAGCAGGGCAGTCCAGTCGGCGGTCGTGCGCGTCCCGAACAGGACGTCCATCGCCTCGCTCAGCGCCGGACGGTTGGCGTGGCGGCTGGGGATGTCGGCGAAGCGCGGGTCGGCCTTCAGCTCGGCGGCGCCGGCGAGGTCGCACAGCGCCTCCCAAAACTTCGGGGTCTGGCACATCACGAGGCCCCAGCCGTCGGCGGTCTTCACCGCCTGCGACGGCGCGATCGACGGGTGGGCGCCGCGCGGCAGGCGCTGGACCTTGTAGCCCTCGTTCATCGCCCAGACGGCCGGATAGGACAGCTGGTGCAAGGCCACGTCGAAAAGCGAGACGTCGACGTCGCAGCCTTGCCCCGTCGTGCGGGCCGACAGCAGGGCGCTGACAACGCCGAATGCCAGCATCGTCCCGGTCATGAAGTCGACCATCGACACGCCCAGCCGGGCCGGCGGCGCGTCGGGCTCGCCGGTCAGGCTCATGAGGCCGGCTTCCGCCTGCATCAGGTAGTCGTAGCCCGGCCAGCCGGCCCGGCTGTTGCCGCGCCCGTAAGCGGAAAGGTGACCGCAGACGATGGCGGGGTTCACGCCCTTCAGGTCGTCATAGGTCAGCTTCATCTTGCCCGGCTGGTCGCCGCGCAGGTTGTCGACCACCATGTCGGCGGCCGCCACCAGACGCTCGAAGGCCGCGCGGCCCTCGGGGGTCTTGATGTCCACGGCGATGGACTTCTTCGACCGCGAGAAGGTCTGGAAGAACTGGCTGTCGGCCGTTCCCAGAAAGAACGGGCCGGTGGCGCGGCTGACGTCGCCGCCCATGGCCGGGGCCTCGATCTTGACGACCTCGGCGCCCAGTTCGGCCATCAGCTGGGTGGCGTAGGGGCCGGCGCCGTACTGCTCGACGGCCAGCACCTTGATCCCGGCGAGCGGGCGGCGAACGTCTTTCCCCATCAGACCGGGTTCCGGGCCACGAGCTGGCGGGCGATGATGATCCGCTGCATCTCGTTGGTGCCTTCGCCGATGCACATCAGCGGGGCGTCGCGGAACAGCCGCTCGATCGGATACTCCTTCGAATAACCGTAGGCGCCGTGGATGCGCATGGCTTCGGTGGCGACGTACAGCGCCGTCTCCGAGGCGAAGTACTTGGCCATGCCGGCTTCCATGTCGACACGCTCGCCGCGGTCGTAGGCCTTGGCGGCGTCTTCCACGAGCAGCTCCGAGGCGCGGGTCTTGGCCCCCATCTCGCCGAGCTTCAGCTGGATGGCCTGGTGCTGGGCGATCGGCTTGCCCATGGTCTTGCGCAGCTGGGCGTACTTGACGCTTTCCATCAGCGCGCGCTTGGCGATGCCGACCGAGCGGGCCGCGACGTTGATACGGCCGATCTCCAGGCCGCCGGTGGCCATCACGAAGCCTTGGCCCTCTTCGCCGCCGATCAGGCACAGCTCGGCGTCGCAGCGATAGTTCTCGAAGATGAACTCGCCGCTGTCGATGCCCTTGTAGCCGAGCTTCTCCAGCTTGCGGCCGTTCGTGACGCCGGCGATGGGGGCGCGGGTCTCGGGATCGATCTTCGGGGTGATGAGCATGCTCATCCCCTTGTGGCGCGGCTGGGCTTCCGGATCGGTCTTCACCAGCAAGGCCGAGACGTGGCCCTCGATGGCGTTGGTGATCCAGGTCTTGGTCCCGTTGACCACGTAGTCGGCGCCGTCGCGCCTGGCGACGGTGCGGATGCCCTGCAGGTCGGTGCCGGCGTCCGGCTCGGTCAGGCCCAGGCAGCCGCGCATCTCGCCGCTGGCGAAACGGGGCAGCCAGAAGTCCTTCTGCTTCTGGGTGCCGAACTTCTGGACGACCATGGCCATCATCAGGTGCGAGTTGAAGACGCCCGTCAGGCTCATCCACTCGGCGCTGATCTTGGTGACGATCCGCGAATAGGTCAGGGCCGACAGCCCCAGGCCGCCGTATTCCGGGTCGATCAGAGCCCCGAACAGACCCAGCTCCTTCATGTCCTCGACCAGGGCATGGGGATACTCGTCGTCGTGCTCGAGCTGCATCGCCACGGGGGCGACCTTCTTCTCCAGCCACTTGTCGATGGCGTCGAGGATGGCGCGTTCGTCGGCTTCCGAGATCTCGCTCATCCTAGTAGTTCCCGACCTTGTCCTCGACGGCGTGGCCGCGCGCCGGGATCAGCATGTTGCGCTTGAAGGTGCAGACGACCGTGCCGTCCTGGTTGATGCCCGTGGTCAGGATCGTGACGATGCCCTGGCCGGGACGCGACTTGCTCTCGCGCTTGGCCAGCACCTCGCTCTCGCCATAGATCGTGTCGCCGGCGAACACCGGGGCGCTGAACTTCACCTCGTCCATGCCCAGGTTGGCGATGGCCTTCTGCGAGACGTCGGTCACGCTCATGCCGATCAGCAGGGCCAGGGTGTAGGGGCTGACCACCAGGTTCTTCTTGAACTCCGAGGCCTTGGCGAACTCGGCGTCGAAGTGCATCGGGTGGGTGTTCAGCGTCAGCAGCGTGAACAGGTGGTTGTCGTACTCGGTCACCGTCTTGCCGGGGCGGTGCTCGTAGACGTCGCCGACGATGAAGTCCTCGAAATAGCGGCCGAAGGTCTCGCGGTAGCGCTGCGGACCGACCTCTTTCCAGTTCTGCGACATGGGGAGTCTCCTAGGATTTCAGGCGCGGTCAAGAATGCGCCGGGCGGCGCGGATGACCGGCAGTTCGATCAGCTTGCCGTCCAGCAGGGCGGCGGCCCCGCCGGCGGCGTCGAAGGCCTCGACCACGCGCCGGGCGCGCTCGATCTCGGCGGGCGAGGGGGTGTAGGCGGCGTTCACCGCGGCCACCTGGGCCGGGTGGATGCAGGACCGGCCGGTGAAACCCAGCGCCTTGGCCCGCAGGGTCGAGGCGGTCAGGTCGTCGGGATCCGAAAGGTTCAGGTGCGGCACGTCCAGCGAGGCGACGTCGGCGCGGGCGCAGGCCGCCACCAGCGTGCCGCGGCCCAGCAGCAGGGCGTCCCAGTCCATGGTCGAGCCGAGGTCGGCCGACAGATCCGCCCCGCCGAACAGGGCGCCGGCCACGCCCGGCGCGGCGCAGATCTCGAACGCCCGGCGCAGGCCCTCGGCCGACTCGACCACGGGCCAAAGCGGCAGGCCCGGCAGCACCTCGCCGGCGGTCAGCAGGTCCTCGGGCGCGGCGACCTTGGGGATCATCAGGAAGTCGGGACGGGCGCCGCTGTCGGCCAGGGCCACGAGGTCCTTCAGGCCCTCCAGCGTGCGCACGCCGTTGATCCGCAGGCCGACCACGGCGGTGCGCGGCTGGCCCAGGAAGGCGAGGGCGGCGGCGCGGGCTTCGGCCTTGCCGGCCGGCGGCACGGCGTCCTCCAGGTCGATGCAGACCGCGTCGGCGCCGGCGTCCAGCGCCTTGCCGAAGCGGTCCGGACGCGTGCCGGGCACGAAGAGCAGCGAGCGATAGGTCATGATCGGCTGAGCCGCCCGTGTCGTTGAAATGTCAGGACAATCGCCCTGGCCGTCAATCGCCGATCGGGACCCCTTGCGCGAACGCCTCGGCGATCTTTCTCCGACAGGCGATCCAAACGCCGTCGTGGGCGGCGACGTGATCCAGGAACTTGCGGAAGGCGCCGATGCGGCCCGGACGGCCGATGATCCGCAGGTGGAGCCCCAGGCTCATCATCCGCGCGCCGACCTCCTGGCTCTCGGCGTGCAGCTCGTCGAAGGTGGCCACGGCGTAGTCCAGCCAGTCCTTGGCGGTCAGCGACGGGGCCAGCCAGAACTTCATGTCGTTGGAGTCCATGGCGTAGGGCAGGATGACCATCGGCTTGCTCTGGCCGTCCGAGGTCTCGACACGGTCCCAGAAGGGGAAGTCGTCGGAGTAGTCGTCCATGTGATAGCTGAACCCGGCCTCGGCCAGCAGCCGGCGGGTGTGGTCGGTGTGCAGGTAGCGCGACAGCCAGCCCGACGGACGGGTCCCGATCGTCTGTTCGATCGAGTCGGCGGCCTTGGTGATGAACTCGCGCTCCTTGGCCTCGTCCATCCAGAACTGGTGGGTCCAGCGATAGCCGTGGGCGGCCACCTCGTCGCCTCGGGCGCGGATGGCGGCGGCCAGGTCCGGGGCGCGCTCAAGAGCAAGAGCGGCGGCCGTCCAGGTGGCCTCGACGCCGTGCTGGTCGAGGATGCGCAGGATGCGCGGCGCGCCGGCCTTGACGCCGTACAGATAGTTGCTCTCGCTGCCGTGCATCCGCATCGGCTTCTTGGGAACCGCGCCCAGTTCGTCGACCGGTTCGGGGCCCTTGTCGCCGTCGCGGATGTTGTGCTCGGCGCCTTCCTCGACATTGACGACGATCGACAGGGCGAGGCGAGAGCCGTCCGGCCAGCGGAAGTTTGCGGGTGCGGGCATGGGGGCTTTCTCCAAGAGGCGAACAGTCTGAGCGCGGCGCTCGCGCCCATCGGGGCGGCGATCCAGCATGCGGCTTCAATCTTCACGGCGGCGCTGGAGCCGCAACGGAGGGAGCGCCCGATGGCCGTCACGCGGATTGTCGCCCTGTTCAACCTGAAGCCCGGCGTCTCGGCCGCCGACTACGAGGCCTGGGCCAAGGAACGCGACCTGCCGACCGTCAACGGCCTGGCCTCGATCGACAAGTTCGAGGTCTTCCGCTCGGCCGCTCTGCTGGGGACCGAAGCTGCGCCGCCCTACCAATATGTCGAGATCATCGACGTCGCCGACATGGACGCCTTCGGAGGCGACGTGGCGAGCGAAACGATGCAGGCGATCGCCGCCGAATTCCAGGCCCTGGCCGACCCGATCTTCATCGTCACCGACAAGGTGGGCTGAGCATGACGGGACGTTTCGCGGGCAAGACGGCGGTCGTCACCGGGTCCGGTCGGCGCGGAGGCCTGGGGGAGGCCATCGCACGACGCCTGGCGCAGGAGGGAGCGGCGGTTGTCGTTTCCGATCTTGGTCGCCCCGTCGATCCTTCCACGCCAGCCGGGATGATCGGCGGGACCGAGGAGATGGAGGCGATCGCCGCCGATCTGCGCCAGTACGGCGGGTCGGCCAGCACCCAGCCCTGCGACGTGCGTCGCTGGGAGGAGGTCCGGGCGCTGGCCGACCATGCCAAGGAAACCCACGGCTCGCTCGACATCTGGGTCAACAACGCCGGCATCGGCTACATCATGAAGCCGCTGATGGACGTGCGCCCCGAGGACTGGTCGGCGGTCATCGACGTCAACCTGACCGGCGCCTTCTTCGGCCTGAAGGCCGCCGCCGAGGTGATGATCGGCCAGGGCAAGGGCGGGCGGATCGTCAACATCGCCAGCCAGGCGGCCAAGTCGGGCTTCCCGCACGCCCAGGCCTACACCGCCTCCAAGCACGGCCTGGTCGGCCTGACCCGCTCGGCCGCCATCGAACTGGGCGCGCACCAGATCACCGTCAACAACGTCTGCCCCAACCATGTGACCACGGGGCTGGGCGCCTGGCAGAACGAATACTTCGCCAAGGTCACCGGCGCGGCCTCGGTCGAGGCCTACCTCGCCGCCATGGCCGCCCGCATCCCGCTCGGCCGCCCCGGCAAGGCGGAAGACACCGCCGACGCGGTGGCCTTCCTCTGCTCCGACGACGCCAAGTACATCACCGCCGAGAGTTTGAACGTCTCGGGGGGCGAGGAGCCGCACTGAGGGGCTTTGCCCTCATCCGTAAAATCCCCGCGAAAGCGGGGACCCAGGCTTTTTCTGAAACCCTGGGCGCTCGACGATAAAACACCTGGGCCCCCGCTTTCGCGGGGGTTTTACGGTTTGGGGCGCGAGCAAACAGAGACCCTGCCGCCGAGTGACGTCTCTCAATACGCCAGCCGCCCCTCCAACTCTCCGAACGGGACCATCACGTTCGCCCGAAACCCCGGCCGCGCCTGTAGCCGCTCATACCAGGCGACGACGTTCGGCACGTTGGGCCGGTCGATCTCCAACCCGAAATAGCGATAGAGCGCCGTGCCCGCCGGAATGTCGGCCAGGCCGATCTCGTCGCCGCCCAGCCAGGGCTGCTCGGTCAACACCTGGTCCAGCAGTCGGAAATACCCGGCGCACCGGGCGATCGCCGCCTCGACCCGCGGCAGGTCCCGCTGCGCCGGCGGCGTGCGGTAGAAGCCCCAGAACACGCCGTTGAGGAAGTCCGGCTGCAGGCTGGCCTGAGACCAGTCCATCCAGCGATCCTGCCGTGACCGCGCCGCCGGATCGGCCGGCCACCAGCGCTCGCCGCCATGACGGGCCGCGAGATAGCGCAGGATGGCGTGCGACTCCCAGACTACGGTCCCGCCGTCGTCGATCACCGGCACCCGGCCGTGCGGATTGCGCGCCCTGAAGTCGGCATCATCCAGCCCGCCGAAGCCGCCGCCGGCCGGAACGTGGTCGTAGGCCAGCCCTAGCTCGTCGGCCAGCCACAGCACCTTCTGCACGTTGAACGAGTTGCGGCGGCCCCAGATGGTCAGCATGTCGTCCTCCCCTCGAGCATCAAGGAGTGGAACCGCGGGGCTGGCAATGCCGGGCGCGCTACAGCTTCACCGTCACCTTGCCCATCGACTTGCCGGAGTTGAGCCAGTCCACCGCATCGTAGATCGCGCCGACGCCCTCGAAGGCCGTGTCGTCGGCCACGGCCTTCAGCTTGCCGGCCGCTTTCAGCGCGGCGAGATCCGCCCGCGCCGCCGGCCAGTGCTCGGTCAGCAGGCCGTTCATGAAGCCGCGGATCGAGGCGGCCTTGTAATAGAGCTTGTGGGCGATGCGCGGGGCGCTGATGATCTCGGCGCCGCCGTCCATGTCCTGGGCGACGCCGGCCACCACCAGGCGGCCGTGGCGGGCCAGGTTGTCGGCGAAGGCGTCGAAGATCTCGCCGCCCACGGTGTCGATGGCCACGTCCAGGGCCTCGGGAAAGTCGCGGGCCAGGGCGGCGGCGACCGGCTCGGCGCGGTAGTCGATCACCGCGTCGGCGCCCAGGCCGCGCACGAAGTCGGCCTTCTTCGGTCCGCCGCAGACGGCGATGACCTTGCAGCCGTGGGCCTTGGCGATCTGCACCAGGATGTGGCCGAGGCCCCCGGCCGCCGCCGAGATCGCCACGGTCTCGCCGGGCCTGGCCTGGCCGATCTGGTGGAAGGCGACATGGGCCGAGACGCCGGTCGAGGCCAGGATCAGCGACTCCTGGTCGGCCGCCGGAACCTTCACGAAGGTCGATGCCGCCGCGATGTTCATCTCGCGATAGCCGCCGCCGAAGCGGACGCTGGCCACCGCGTCGCCGACCGCCAGGTCCGTGACGCCGTCGCCGACCGCCTCGACGATCCCGACCGCCTCGACGCCCATCGGCATCGGCGGGGAGACCTTGACGTAGCTGACGGCGTTGCGGGCGATCTGCACGTCGAAGAGGCCGTTGATCCCGCACCAGGCGTTGCGCACCGCCACCTCGCCGGGACCGGGCGCGCGCATCGGGATCTCCACCACGTCGGCGGCCTCGCGCAGGGTGCGGGCGAAGCGGCGCAGTTCGAGGGCGCGGTAGGTGCTCATGGTCTGGCTCCGAGGCCGAGGACGCCGGGATTGACCAGGCCTTGCGGGTCGAGCGCGGCCTTCACCGCCTCCAGCAGAGCCCACGAGGCCAGATCGCGGCTGTCGGCATAGGGATAGACGCGGCCGATCTGCAGGTGACCGGCGCCTTCGGCCTGGAAGATCGCCATCACCCGCGCGCGGGCCTGGCTGACCACGGCGAAGGCGGCCGGGTCGTGCGGCAGGGCCGGCAGCTTGGCCAGCAGGTGCGGCTCGATCGTCGCCTCGTGCAGGGCGTGGCGGGCGCCGGGCCAGTAGAAGGTCGGCTCGATGACGAAGGCGTTGGTCGACAGCGCCGTGAACATGAAGGCCGTGTCGATGCCGTGCTCGGCGAAGGTGGGCGCCATCTCGGCATAGATCGCCTCGATCGCCGCGTGGATCGCGACGGCGCGCGACAGCGGCGCGACGCATTGCAGGGTCGCCCACCGCTCGCCGCCGGGACCGAGGATCGAATTGGCGGCCGGGAACGGCTGGGCGCGGATGATGCGGGGGATGCTGTTCTCGATCTCGCGGCCGGCGAAGCGTTTGGCGATCGCTTTCGCTTCAGCAAGGTCGGCCTCGACGCCGGCCTTGCTGCGGCCCTCGCAGATCACATGCAGCGGATAGTCGTCGGCGCCGACGAAATCGCGGCCGGCCAGGGCCACCTTGGCGGCGGCGACGGCGCCCTTCAGCAACGAGCCTTGCTTGGCCGCGACGTCCTTCAGCACCTTGACGTCGCTCAGCAGCGAGGAGCGGCGCAGGCGCACCTTGGTCAGGTTCGGATCGAAGCCGCAAAGCTCGCTGGCGATCCCGGCCCGGGTCATCTCGGCCATCGCCTCGATGATCGAGGCGGCGTCAGTGAAGGCGAAGGAGCCGTAGGCCTCGTGGGCCGGCCGGCGGATCAGGCGCAGCGTGACCTCGGCCTTGATGCCCAGCGCCCCGCAGTCGCCGCCGAACAGACCCGTCAGGTCGGGCCCGTAGAAGCGCCAGAACGGATGCTCGCCGTCCTTGCCGCGCGCGCCGGTGCGCAGGATGCGGCCCTCTCCCGTCACCACGGTCAGGGCCACGATGCTCTCGCTGGTCGTGCCGTAGTGGCCGGCGCCGAAGAAGGCGTTCTGCTGCGACAGCCCCCCGCCGATAGTCGAGGTCAGGCCCGACATCGGCCCCCAGAACGGCGCGCGCAGGCCCAGCGGCGCCAGGGCGTCGTCCAGCGTCTTCCAGGTGCAGCCGGCCTGGACGGTGGCGACCATGTCGGCCGCATCGATGCGCACGATCTGGTCGAGCTTGGAGAGATCCAGGCTCAGCGTGCCGGCGCGGGCGGGGATGTAGCCCTTGGTGTAGCTCATGCCGCCGCCGCGCGGGGCCAGGGCCAGGCCCTCGTGCGCGGCCAGGGCGGCGACGGCGGCCAGCTGCTCCACGCTGGTCGGCGCGACCACGGCCAGCACGGTCTCGTCGGCGATGGCGAAGATGTCCTGGCTGTAGAGGACGCGGGCGGCCTCGTCGTCGCGAACGCCGGTTTCGCCGACGATCTCCCGCAGGGCGGCGAGCGCGGAAGTTCGGCTGGCGGATGGATCGGATTTGGCGGCGGCCACGGGCAGGTCCGGAAAGCTAGGGTCGCCCCATCGATAGTCCCAACCGCGGGGCGGCCGGGCAGGGGGCGCAGGCTCTCTCCGACAGGCGGCGCCCGCCGGAGCGAAAGCCGACCATGAGCAAGACCCTGGAAGTCGTCCTCAAGCGCACGATCGAGGACGTGCCCGTCGCCGCCGATTTCGAGGTGATCGAGCGCGCCGCGCCCACCGAGGCGCCGGCCGGCCAGCTGCTGGTGCGGGTGCTCTACCTGTCCCTCGACCCCTATCTCGGCTCGCGCTTCCGCGGCCGGCACATGGGCGAGCCGCGTCCGGCGCCGGGCGAGACCCTGCCGGGCTCGTCGGTGGCCGAGGTCATCGCCTCGGGCCATCCGGACTTCGCGCCGGGCGACCACGTGGTCGGCGACGCCGGCTGGGCGCAGATCGGCCTGATGGACGCCAAGTTCGCCCGCAAGGTCGACGCCTCGCTGGGCGTCTCCAACCACCTGGGCGTGCTGGGCATGCCGGGCCTGACCGCCTGGGCCGGCGTCACCCAGCTGGCCAAGGTCGGCGCGGGCGACGTCTTCACGGTGGACGCGGCCGCCGGCAGCGTCGGCGGCACGGCTGGGCAGATCGCCAGGATCCTCGGCGCCAAGGCCGTCGGCATCGCCGGCGGGGCCGACAAGGTCGCCCAGGTGGTCGAGCGCTACGGCTTCGACGGCGCGGTCGACTATCGCAACGAAGGCTGGGTCGACGAGCTGAAGGCCCTGACCGACGGCGGCCCCACCGTTCACTTCGAGAACGTCGGCCTGCCGATCCTCAATCCGGTGTTCGGTCTGCTGAAGACCTACGGCCGCGTGGTGATCTGCGGCCTGTCGGCCCACTATCACGCCGACGGCCCGCCGCCGCAGTTCGGCCTGGGTCCGATCGTCGGCAAGCGCGCCGCCGTCATGGGCCTGGTGGTCTACGACTTCTATCCGCGCTGGAACGAGTGGGTGAAGACCGCCGAGCCGTGGCTCAAGGAAGGCCGCCTGGTGCAGGTCGAGGACCTGGGCGAGGGCATCGAGTCGGCCCCGGCCCAGTTCGAGCGCCTGATGAAGGGCGCCAACGCCGGCAAGACGCTGGTGAAGGTGGCGTAGGCGCTCGCCTTACAAACAACTCGTCATCCCGGAAGCCGCGCAGCGGCTATCCGGGACCTGGGGGCCGGCGCACTGCGTCGGCCCCTGTTCGTTTGCGAGCCCGACCGCCGCGCCCAGTCGCCTGGGTCCCGGCTCTGCGCTTCGCTCCGGCCGGGATGACGAAGTTGGGAGAGCCTAGGCCTTCCCGAACCGCGCATAGAGCGCCGCCGCCGCCAGGTTGAACGCCGCCGGGGCATAGGCGAAGGCCACGGCCACGCCGATCAGCGCCGAGCCCGGCTGGGCCGCGCCGGTCACCGCCAGGGCGCTGGAGAAGCCGAAGGCCGACAGGATGAGCCCCGTCAGCAGGGTGCCGCCCAAGGCGAAGCCGATCTTGTCGGCCCCGGTCCACAGGGCCGAGAACACCCCGGCCCGGCTCTCGCCATGCTCGGCCTCGTCCTTGGCGATGACGTCCGACAGCAGGCTGTAGCCCATCAGGCTCCAGCCCGAATTGAACAGGGCGAACAGCACCACCACGGCGTAGATCGCCGGCAGCGGCGCGCCGGCCATCACGCCCCAGGCGGCCTGGACCACGGCATGGCCCAAAGCGGCGGCGATGTAGACGCGCTTGCGGCCGAAGGTGGTCGACAGCCTGATCCACAGCGGCTGGGCGGCGATGACCACGGCGCTCATCACCAGCACGATCATGCCGATCTGGGTCAGGGCGTCCGCGCGGCCCATGTTGTAGCTGAGGAAGTAGACCATGGCCGCATAGCCCAGGCCCGAGCCGATCAGTTGCAGCACATAGGCGCCCAGCAGCGGGCGGAAGGTCGGGTCGGCCACGGCGCTGAGAATCGCCTTCAGCCGCATGGCCGGGGCGCCGGCCGCTTGCACCACGGGACGCGGCGAGGCCAGGAAGGCGATCAGCAGGCTGACCGAGCACACCGCCGCCAGCACCAGCGACATCTGCGAATAGGCCGGCCGGCCGCCGCCCCAGGTCTGCACCAGCACGGGGGCCAGGGCGTTGCCGACCAGCAGGCCGATCGCCGAGAAGCCCATCCGCCAGGCCATGACCACCGTCCGCTCCTTGGGATCGTCGGAAAGCTCCGTGCCGATCGCCAGGTAGGGCACCGAGAAGGCCCCGAACACGATCATGTAGACGCTGAAGGCGGCGGCCACGTAGCCGGCCTTCAACGCGGGGCTCCCTTCCGGCACGTGGAACAGCAGGATCAGCGCGGCCGGCGCCAGCAGCGCCCCGACCAGCAGCCACAGGCGGCGCGGAACCCGGGCCTTCCAGCGGTCCGAGACGAGCCCCACGGTCAGGTCCGAGATCAGGCCCCAGAACAGCTTGGGAAAGAAGATCGCCGCCCCGGCCAGCGCCGGCTCGACGCCCAGCGCATTGGTCATGAAGAACAGCAGCAGCAGCGAGGGAGCGTCGCGGAACACCTGGCCGGCGATCTGGCCCGCGCCGTAGCCGGCGTGGACGAGCAGGGGCAGGCGGGGCGAGGGCGGCTTGGCGGCGGTCATGGCGCGGATCCGATGATAGGGATCGGCGACGCTAGGCGCGAAACGAAGGTTCAAGGGGGCGCGAGAGCCGGCGCCCGACTGTCGGACACTGACAGGTCAAAACAGCGTGCGGCTGCGCGAAGGCTCGGCGCCAGCCGCTTTCGCGGCCGTCTGGCGCGGCCATCCGGTTTCAGATCATTAGTTCTGAGAGAGAATGGTGGGTGTAGTAGGATTCGAACCTACGACCCGCTGATTAAGAGTCAGCTGCTCTACCAACTGAGCTATACACCCGTTCGCGTTTCGAAGTCGCTTTCGCGTCCCCGACGGCGAGGCGCGATACATACGCCAAGGCGCGGTAAGTGCAATCCACTTCAGAACATTAGGTGTGGATATATTCGTCGCATCTGAAGCCAGACGTACGGGCGCAGCAAGGGGACCCCGGAGGGGGAATTCTTTACTGGATCAAGTTTTGCGGAGAATGGTGGGTGTAGTAGGATTCGAACCTACGACCCGCTGATTAAGAGTCAGCTGCTCTACCAACTGAGCTATAC
>NZ_JBWKNI010000015.1:41351-69418 GCF_059415485.1 Caulobacter sp. GW821-FHT10C03
ACCCATTCGCGATTCCGAAGCGCTGAAGCGTCCCGGCGGCGAGGCGCGGAACATACGCAATGAATTTGAGAGCGCAAGGACTTTTTCGATGGCCAGGCGAGATATCAGCGGAGCCGTGGATTTCGCCTATCTGGAAGGGTTCGCGGCCGGCGACGCCACGGTGATCGAGGAGGTGCTGGCCCTGTTCCGCGAACAGGCCGCGCTGTGGACTCCGATGCTGTCGCCCGACCATCCCGGCTGGCGCGACGCGGTCCATACGGTCAAGGGCGCGGCGCGCGGCGTGGGGGCCAATGCGCTGGGCGACGTCTGCCAGCGCGCCGAGGCTGGCGAGGCCGGATTGGACGAAGTGATCACCGCCCTCGATGCGGTGCTGCTGGACATCGCCGCCTATGTCCACGAGCAGGCGCTGCGGTCGCTGAAGGGGTAGCGACCCCTCAGCCGACCGCGATCAGCGACCGGTTCCAGGCGATCAGCGGCGGGGCCGGTGTGAGCTGGTGCTGCGTGGCGGTCACGATGAACACTGAATGGGTCTGGGCCTCGACGATGCTGTCGATCTCGCAGACGGCGCCGGCCAGACCCCGCCGATAGGTCGGCGGCGTGTCCGGCGTCAGTCGCCAGCGTTCGGGCGCGAAGCGTTCGTGGGCCAGGCTCGGGCCGCCGAACCGCAGGGCCTCGTCCTTGTCGGCCGCGCCCAGCAGGGCGATCGACAGAGCCGGGCGGCGCAGGAACACCTCGTGACAGCCGGCTTCCTTCCGCACGCAGAACAGGAAGCGCGGCGGCTCCACCGAAAGTCCGGTGATCGAACTGACCAGCAGGCCGCGCGGCGTGTGGCCATCCCAGCAGGAAACGATGGCGACGCCGCTGGCCAGGTGGGCCAGCACCTCCTTGAAGTCGGCGCCGACGGCCCCGGAGTCCTGGACGGAAGCGGCCAGCGCTGCGTGAGCGGTCATTTCGGCGGCTCCCGTCCCTGGCGTCCGGATCAGCGGGCCGGCGCGCCGGCCGGGGCGAGGTCGTCTTCCTCGTCCTCGTTCAGCGCCCCCAGCTCGCCCCGCTCGCGGGCCTTCTTGCCATAGACCTGCTCGAACAGCGGCGAGGTCATCAGCGTGGTGACCAGGGCCATGACCACCAGCATCGAGAACAGCGCCGGGCCGATGATGCCCTTCTGCAGGCCGATGTTGATGATGATCAGCTCCATCAGGCCGCGGGCGTTCATCAGCGCGCCGATGCCCATGGCCGTGGCGTTGTCCTGGCCGGTCAGGCGCGCGGCGGCCCAGCAGGCGCCGCCCTTGGCCAGGATCGAGCCGACCAGGATGACCATGGCCACCGCCGCCAGCGACCAGCTGTTCAGCAGGTTCATCTGGGTGTTGAGGCCCGAGAAGGTGAAGAACATCGGCACCAGCAGGGCGACCGTCAGCGGCTCCAGCGACTTCTTCAGCTCGCGGGTCAGGACGCCGCGCGGCATGGCCGTGCCCAGCAGGAAGCCGCCGAATACCGAGTGCAGGCCGGCCGCGTCCATGGCCCAGGCGCTGAGCATGAACAGCATGATCACCGCGCCCAGCAGAGGCGGCGTGATCTTGCCCTCACGCTCGGCCCAGCGGCCAAGCGGCGCCAGCAGCTTGGGTCCCAGGGTCAGCATGAACAGGGCGAAGGCGCCGCCGCCGATCGCCGCCTTCATCGCCACGGCCGGGCCGCCGCCGAAGCTGGCCAGGACGATGGCCAGAACCGTCCAGGCGCCGGCGTCGTCGATGGCGCCCGACGACAGGGCCAGCGAACCCAGCCGGGTCTTGGTCAGGCCGCGCTCCTGGATGATGCGGGCCAGCACCGGGAAGGCGGTGATCGAGATGGCCGCGCCCATGAACAGCATGGCCTGGAACGACTGCACGCCCTTGCCGAACAGGTTCAGGCTCATCAGCCACGGCGTCAGGGCGATCGCCACCAGGAACGGCGCGATCATGCCCGACAGCGACACCGTCACCGCGCTCTTGGCGTTGGCCTTGAAGTGATCGGCGCGGAAGCCGACGCCGACCAGGAACATGTAGAGGCCCACGCCCAGCTGCGCGCCGACGAACAGGACCGACTTGGTCTCCTTGGGGAAGATCATGTGCTGGATGTCGGGGGCCAGCAGGTCGAACAGCGACGGACCCAGTATGATGCCGGCGATCATCTCGCCGATCACCTGGGGCTGGTCGAAGAACCGCTTCATGACCCAGCCGCTCGCGCGGCAAGCCGCCACGATGACGAACATCTGCAGGAAAAAGGCTACGCTCAATTCAGCCGGCGTCACGGCGTCCCCCTGTGATTTTCGCCGCTTGGAAGCGGTCGCGTTTCATCCCTGGAGGGAACGCTAACAACGTGAAAACTCGGCTGGCAACAGGTTTTGGACAACGTTGTCACTGTAGGTACGTACCTACAGATAATCGCGGTCGGCGTGATGCTGGATGCGCGCGCCGACGGCGCCGCCGAGCGACGCCGTGGCGGAGGCCTCGTCCCAGGCCGGTTGCCCCCAAGATCCATCTTCCCCCCGCGAAGGCGCGGATCCAGGCTGACGTTTAGGGGGAGGCGCGGCCGTGATCCATTCGCGGACTCGGCGTGGGTCCCCGCCTTAGCGGGGATGCTCGGTGAAAAATCAGCGCGAGCCCGTGGCGGAAGATCCGTCCTAGACCGGGTTCGGAATCGAGTCCGTCAGATCCTCGAACTCGCCGACCTCCAGGCCGGCCGTTTCCTTGCGGGTGATGATCTTGGTGTCGTAGCTGCGCGACACGAACACCCGCACGCCGCGATAGCGTTGGCCGCGCTTGGCCGAGACTGTCTCGGTGCGGATCTGCACGCCGTAGGCCTTGTCGTTCAGATAGAGCAGGCCGGGACGCAGGTCGTCGTCGCCCTTGGCGAGCGCTTCGGCGGCCATCTCGTCCAGCTGCTGGTCGATCTCTTCCTTGGTCACGCGGCGCCCTTGGTCCGGTCCCAGCTGTCGTGCTCGTAGGCGATGCAGCGGTCGATCAGGGTGCGCCAGACGGGTTCGGCGATAGCTTCCGAAAGGCCGGCGTCGCGCGCGGCGGCCTTGACCTTGTCGACCACGTCCTCGATGCGGGCGCGGTCGAACACCTTGCTGCGATCGGTCTTGATGCGAGCGGCGGCGTCCATGTAGCCCTGGCGCTCGGTGAGCAGGGCCACCAGGGCCCGGTCCAGGGCGTCGACGCCCTGGCGCACGTCGACCATGGTCTGGCAGTCGGCCGGCGCCAGGCGCTCGTCGACGTTGAGAGTCGTCTTGATCATGAGCCCCTTTAAGCCGGTTTGACGGGGCTGTTCCAGCCTAGATGCCGGCGCCGTTATCGATCGTCAGCAGGGCCGCTTCGTGGGCGGCCGCCTCGTCCTTCAGCCAGCCGACGAAGGCCTTCACCTGCGGCAGGCGGCCCTTGGCCTTGGGGTGGACCACGTAATAGGCGAAGTCGACCGAGGTCGCGATGTCGAACGGGATCACCAGGCGGCCGGCGTCGAGGTCGGCCTGGGCCAGGGTGCGCTTGGCCAGGGCGATGCCGCGGCCGTTGGCGGCGGCCTCGATCACCAGGCTCGACTGGTTGAAGCGCGGGCCGCGGGCGCCGTCGACGCCCCGGATGCCGCGCGCCGCCAGCCACATGGCCCAGTCGGGGCACGAATCGTCGGCGTCGGGCGAGCCGTCGTGCAGCAGGATGTGGCGCGACAGGTCTTCGGGGCTCTCCAGCGGCGTCTCGGCCAGCAGCTCGGGGCTGGCGACGGGCACGACCGTCTCGTTGAGCAGGCGGATGACCTCGAGGCCCGGATAGCGGCCCGAGCCGTAACGGATGGCCAGGTCCACTTCGCCGGCGGCGAAGTCGACCACTTCCATGCCGGCCGACAGCCAGACGTCGACCTGCGGTTGGGCCTGCTCGAACTTGCCCAGACGCGGCACCAGCCACTTGGCGGCGAAGGACGGGGCGGCCGTCAGCGTCAGGCGGCGGCCGTCGACGGCGGCGGTCAGCAGGGACGCGGCTTCGGCCAGGCGGTCGAAGGCCTCGCGCAGGGCGGGCAGGGCGGTCTGGGCCGCGTCGGTCAGCAGCAGGCCCTTGGGCGTGCGCTTGAACAGGGCCGCGCCGACATAGTCTTCCAGGTTCTGGATCTGCTGGCTCACGGCGCCGGGCGTCACCGACAGTTCGTCGGCGGCGCGGCTGAAGTTCAGATGGCGCGCCGCGGCCTCGAAAGCCCGCAGGGCGTTGAGAGGCGGAAGGCGGCGCCGTTCGTTCTGTCGTTCCATGAGTTTTACTGAACGCCCCGGCAGAAGTCCTTGTTTGCGAATTGGCCTGCCCGCGCCCAGTTTGCAAGCGTTCGCTGACGGATTGGCCCTTTTCGTCGGCGGGCAAGAGCGGGGCGAGCTTTCGGGTTCGCCCCGTATTTCATTGGGTTTGGACGGCGAGGGTCGATCGGCTCGCGCCGCTTTCGCGCGTCCATGGACGCTTTTAGAGGACCTGGGATCGCGCATGGCGTCGCCCTCGGATCGCAAGGCTGAACCCCGTCTGGTCGCGCTTCGCGGCGGCGAGGGCGTGCGGCCGACTCCGGGACGGGTGACGCTGGTCGGCGCTGGTCCCGGCGATCCCGACCTGCTGACGATCAAGGCGCTGAAGGCCCTGCAGGCCGCGCACGTGCTGGTGCACGACGGCCTGGTCTCGGCCGAGATCCTCGACTTGGCGCCCCAGGCCCGCCGCATCGACGTGGCCAAGCGCAAGTCGCGCCACACCCTGCCGCAGGACGACATCAACCAACTGCTGGTCGCTCTGGCCCGTGAAGGCCTGGAGGTCGTGCGGCTGAAGGGCGGCGATCCCTTCCTGTTCGGCCGTGGCGGCGAGGAGCTTTCCGCCTGCCGCGAGGCCGGCGTCGACTGCACTGTGGTGCCCGGCGTAACCGCCGCCCTGGCCGCCAGCGCCGGCGCAGGCGCGCCCCTGACCCATCGCGGCAGCGCCCAGGCCGTCACCTTCGTCACCGGCCACGCCGCCCACGGCGAGCCGGACCTGGACTGGACCGCCCTGGCGCGTCCCAACCAGACCGTCGTCGTCTATATGGGCGTCTCGACCGCGGGCTTCATCGCAGAGCGCCTGACCGCCGCCGGCCGCGCCGGCTCGACGCCGGCCCTGGTCGTCGAGAACGCCAGCCGTTCCGACGAACGTCGCATCCTCACCACCCTGGCCGGTCTGGCGACCGCGACCGAGGGGCTGAAGGGGCCGGCCCTGCTGATGGTCGGCGAGGCCATGGCCATGGCCGAAATCCCCCATATATCGGGGCAATCTCCCGGCAGCGTCGCAACCGCCGCCGTCTTCGAAGTTCAAAACGTGAGTTCGGGCCAATGAAAGCCGTGACCGCCAATCGCCTGATCGACGGGGAGGTCGTCTTCTGGAAGGAAGGCGCGTGGGTGGACGGCTTCGGCGACGCCCAGCTGTTCGACGATGCGCAAGGCGAGCAAGTCGAGGCCGCCGTCGCCGCCGGCAAGGCCGCCCCGACCGTGATCGTCGATCCCTATCCGATCGACCTGATCACCGTCGAAGGCCTGGGCCTGGCGCCGGTCAGCTACCGCGAGCGCATTCGCGCGCTTGGACCCACCAACGAACTTCTCCACGGCAAGCAGGCTGAAGGCGGCGCCGTCGTCGAGGCCATCCGCCACGCTTCCGGCGCCGCCCGCTCGACGGGCCGCGTCGACCTGATCCGCCGCAAGTAGGCCGACCCTATGTATCAGTACGACGTCATCGACCGTGAATTCCTGACGGACCGCTCCAACGAGTTCCGTCACCAGGTGGCCCGCCGCCTGGCCGGCGACCTCACCGAGGACCAGTTCAAGCCGCTGCGCCTGATGAACGGCCTCTACCTGCAGCTCCACGCCTACATGCTGCGGGTCGCCATTCCGTACGGCTCGCTCAACGCCCGCCAGGCCCGCCGCCTGGCCTGGATCGCCCGCACCTACGACAAGGGCTACGGGCACATGACCACGCGTCAGAACGTCCAGTTCAACTGGATCAAGCTGAAGGACGCGCCGGACATCCTGGACGCCCTGGCCGAGGTCGACCTGCACGCCATCCAGACCAGCGGCAACTGCATCCGCAACACCACGGCCGATCCCTATGCCGGCGCCACCGCCGAGGAGATCGACGATCCGCGCGTGTGGTCCGAAGTGATCCGCCAGTGGTCGACCCTGCACCCGGAATTTTCCTACCTGCCGCGCAAGTTCAAGATCGCCATCACCGGCGCCCTGACCGATCGCGCGGCGGTGAAGGTGCACGACATCGGCCTGATCCTGCGCCGGGCCCGCGACGGCTCGCTGGGCTTCGAGGTGATCGTCGGCGGCGGGCAGGGGCGTACGCCCTATGTCGGCCCGGCCATCAAGCAGCACCTGCCGGCCTCGAGCCTGCTGAGCTATCTGGAAGCCGTCCTGCGCGTCTACAACCGCCACGGTCGCCGCGACAACATCTACAAGGCCCGCATCAAGATCCTGGTCGCCGCCCTCGGCGCCGAGGAGTTCGGCCGCCAGGTCGAGGAAGAGTGGGCCAAGATCGACCATGACCGGGCCGATCTCGGCGACGTGGAACTGGCCCGCATCCGCGGCGCCTTCGCCCAGACCCCGTTCGAGACCCTGCCGGCCCGCTCGGAAGTCTTCGAGGCCGCCAAGGCCGCCAGCCCGTCGCTGGCCCGCTTCGCGCGCAACAACGTCAAGCCGCACAAGAAGCCGGGCTACGCCATCGTCGAGGTCTCGCTGAAGGCCATCGGCCAGACGCCGGGCGACGCCACCGCCGACCAGCTGGACGTCGTGGCGGATCTCGCCGAACGCTACGGCCTGGACGACCTGCGCGTGACCCACGCCCAGAACCTCGTCCTGCCGCACATCAAGCTCGACGACCTGCCGGCGGTGCACGCGATCCTCGAGGCCAACGGCCTGGCCACGGCCAATATCGACCTGGTCAGCGACATCATCGCCTGCCCGGGCCTCGACTACTGCGCTCTGGCCAATGCGCGCGCGATCCCGATCGCCCAGGACATCGCCAAGACCTTCGCCGACCCCGACCGGGCCGAGACGATCGGCGAGCTGAAGATCAAGATCAGCGGCTGCATCAACGCCTGCGGCCACCACCACGTGGCCCACATCGGCATCCTGGGCGTCGACAAGAAGGGCGAGGAATTCTACCAGCTCTCGCTCGGCGGCTCGGGCGCGGAAGACGCCACGATCGGCAAGATCCTCGGCCCGGCCCTGCCGGCCGATAAGGTCGCACCCGCCATCGACACCCTGGTCGACACCTATCTGGCCGCGCGCCAGGGCGAGGAGCGCTTCCTCGACACCTATCGCCGCGTCGGCCTCGAGCCCTTCAAGGAAGCGGTCTATGCCCAAGCTGATTAAGCTGATCGACGGCGCGGCCCAATCGGCTGAGAACGCCTTCGTCAACGTCGCCGACGAGGACGCCATTCCGGACGCCGGCGACGTCATCCTGTCGCTGACCCGCTTCCAGGCCGAGGGCGACGCGCTGCTGTCGTCCAACAGCCGCCGCGTCGGCGTGCGCATCGAGCCGGCCGAAGAGGTCGAGGCCCTGGCCTACGACCTGCCGCGCCTGTCGGTGGTGGCCCTGGCCTTCCCGAAGTACCGCGACGGTCGCGCCTACACCTCGGCCCGCCTGCTGCGCGAGCGCTTCAAGTACCAGGGCGAAATCCGCGCCGTGGGCGACGTGCTGCAGGAGCAGGCCGGCTTCATGGTCCGCGTCGGCTTCGACGCCTTCGAGCCCAACGACGGCGCCACGCCCGAGGCCTGGACCAAGGCCGCCAACCGCTTCCGCCACGTCTATCAGCGCGCCGTCGACGCCCGCCCGATCGCGGCGGACGAGCGCGCCCAAGCCAAGGAAGGCGCTCTCTGATGGCCTACGACCAGACCGACGCCGCGCCGACCCTGGCGGCGCGGCTGGACGCCGAACTGCGCGACGCCCATCCGCTGACCATCCTGCGCAAGGCCTACGAGACCTTCGGCGACAAGCTGGCCCTGGTCAGCTCGTTCGGCGCGGAGTCGGCGGTGCTGCTGCACCTGGCCTCGCAGGTCTCGAAAGACATCCCGGTGCTGTTCCTCGACACCGGCATGCTGTTCGGCCAGACCCTGGACTATCGCAAGAGCCTGGCCGCCAAGCTTGGCCTGACCGACGTGCGCGACCTGCGCCCGGCCTTCGCGGATATCGCGGTGACCGATCCCAAGTCGGACCTCTGGCGCACCGACACCGACGCCTGCTGCCACATCCGCAAGGTGCTGCCGCTGGACCGCGCCATCGAGGGCTTCTCGGCCTGGTGCACCGGCCGCAAGCGCTTCCATGGCGGCGACCGCCTGCGTCTCGCCGTGGTCGAGGACGCCGACGGAAAACTGAAGTTCAATCCGCTGGCCAACTGGAGCAAGGCCGAGCTCGACGCCTATGTCGCCGAGCACCAGTTGCCGACCCACCCGCTGGTCGCCCAGGGGTTCCCGTCGATCGGCTGCTGGCCGTGCACCAAGCCGGTGGACGACCCCAACGCCGACGTCCGCGCCGGGCGCTGGCAGGGCCAGGACAAGACCGAGTGCGGCATCCACGTCGCCCGCGCCCCGGGCGTCGCCCCCAATGTCGGCGGCGACATCTGAGGCTCAGGTCTCTGACGAGAAGCCCTTGCGGGTCATCTTGCCCCAGCCCTGGGCCCCGGTCAGGAACTGCCAGGTGCCGCGCAGCCGCCAGAAGTTGTTGATCTGGCGGTAGCCGAAGTTCTCCAGGATCGCCGCGCCCATCAGCACGGCGAGACTGCGGGCGTTGGGAAAGCGCCGAAGCTCGGTCTCCTCCAGCGCCAGGGCGCCGACGCTGATGACGATGCCGAACCCGAAGGTCACCGCCAGCAACGCCCACAGATAGTCGACGTCCAGCACGCCCAGCAGCCAGAAGGCTGGGATCAGCACGTAGCCGAAGATCTCGATCAGCGGCCCCAGCACGTCGACCACCAGGATGTGGCCAAAACCGATCAGCCCGATCCGGCCGTAGCGCGGGTTCAGGATCATGTCGCGGTGCCGGAAGAAGGTCTCCAGCGCCCCGCGATGCCAGCGCGCTCTCTGCCGGGACAGCACGGCCATGGTCTCCGGCGCTTCGGTCCAGCACACCGGCTCGGGCGTGAAGGCCACGCGATAGGGCTTGCCGAGGCGCCGGTAGTGCTTGTGCAGCTTGACCACCAGCTCCATGTCCTCGCCGACCGTGCCGTGGCTGTAGCCGCCGACGTCGAGCACGGCCTGGCGCCTGAAAAGGCCGAAGGCGCCGGAGATGATGGTCAGGGCCGAGATACGGCTCCAGGCCAGGCGGGCCATCAGGAAGGCGCGCAGATATTCGACGGTCTGCAAGCGAGCCAGCAGGTTCTTCGGCACCCCCACCTCGACCACCCGTCCGAACGAGATCTTGCAGCCGTTGGCGATGCGGATCGTGCCGCCCACCGCCACCGTGCGATCGGGATCCTCGACGAACGGCGCCACCGCCCGCAGCAGGGCGTCCACCTCCAGCAGCGAGTCGGCGTCCATCGAGCAGACGATCGGCGAGCGCGACAGGTTGATGGCCGCGTTCAGGGCGTCGGCCTTGCCGCCATTGTCCTTGTCGACCACCAGCAGGCGGGGCTGGTTGGCGCCGGCATAGAGGCCGCGGATGCGCTGGCACGAAGCGGCCAGATCGTAGTGGCGCTCGACGGGATGCAGCTCGAAGGCGTCGATCAGCACCTGGAGCGTCTCGTCCTTGGAGCCGTCGTTGACCACCACCACCTCGAAGTGGGGGTATTGCAGGGCCAGCAGCGAGCGCACGCTCTCGACGATGGTCAGGGCCTCGTTATAGGCCGGCGCCATCAGGGTGATCGGCGGGGCGGCCTCGGCGTAGCGTCGCCAGAGCAGGGCGGCCTGGTTGACCGGCGGGGCCTGGGACAGCGCGCGGGCCGCGAGGATCAGCTGGTAGAGATAGAGCGCGTTCTGCAGCAGGCCGGTGGCGATCACCGCCCAGGCGATGGTCTCGGCGAAGCGGACGACCACGAGGGCGAGGACCTCCAGTTCGGGCAACATGGTCATGCGCCCTCCGCCAGGGCGCGCTCGGCCGCTCGCTGGGCCACGGGACGGGTGTCGTCGCCGGCGGCGGCTTCCAGCAGGGCGCGGCCGGTCTTGCCGAGCTTTCCCAGGGCGTCGCCGGCCCGGAAGCGCACCCACCATTCCGGATCGTCCAGCAGCGCGGCCATCGGGGCGGCGAGCTTGGCCAGCCCCGCGGCGCCGACGGCCTCGGCGGCGGCCGAGCGTACGGTCCAGGCCTCGTCGGTGAGCGCGGCGGTCAGGGGCGCGGCGGCGGCGGGATGTTGCAGCCGGCCAAGGCCCCGCACCGCCGCCGTCCGCACGTCGAGGTCGGGATCGCTCGCCGCCGCCGACAGCGCGGGCACCGCCTCGTAGGCGCCCGATCGGCCCAGGGCGTCGAGCAGCAGGGCCCGCATCAGCGGCGTCAGGCCCTGGCGGTCGAGCGCCAGCAGGCCGTCGGCCGGCCGCGCCGCCACCGCCTGGCGCATCAGTTCGGCATAGACCCGCGACGGGGTCAGCTCGCCCGAGCCGGCATAGTCGAGCAGGCGCGAGGCCGAGGGCGGCGCTCCAACCGCCGCCAGGCCCTTCACGGCCGCCATCCGCACGTTCGGGTCCTTGGAGCCGATGGCGCGGCGCAGCGCGGCCTTGGCCTCCTCGCCGCCCAGGGCGGCCAGGGCCTCGACGCTGGTCAGGCGCTCGTCGCGTGATCCGCGGGTGGCGCGCTTCTCAAGAGCGGCGACGAGGCCGAGCCGCTTGAGGGCGGCCATGGCGCGATCCTGGTCGGCGCCGCGGATCATGCCCTGGAAGTCGAGTATGGCCTCGGCCAGCACTTCGGGCCGTCTCAGGAACCGGCCCAGCTCGTCCGCCGCCTCGGCCTGGCCGCGCAGCAGGCCGGACAGGGCCTGGATGATGATCCGGCGTTCGCTGGCGCGATCGGCCGCGCCGGCCTCCTTGAAGAGCCGCGCGACGATCAGCGCGCTCATCCAGGTCAGCGCCCCGGCGATCAGGACGAGAGCGATGACCCAGATCAGCGTCAGCGACGACATCTAGAACCGTCGGGTGACGGCGACGCCGATCTCGTCGCGGTCATAGGCCGTGCGCTTTTCGTGGGCGCCGGCGATCTGCACCGTCCAGCGCGGCGCAAGGTCGAAGGCGATCCCCGCCGACACCGCCTCGACGGGCACGGTGGCGCCGTCGGCGCTCTCCGGCGCGTCGGCCCACCCCAGCCGCAGACGCAGGCGCTCGGTCGCCGACCACTCGCCGTTCAGAGTGTAGCCGGACTGATGCTTGCCGCGTTCGTCCTCGGTGTTGATCGAGCGGGCCGTCAGCGACACCGGCCCGGCCGCCAGCGTCAGATAGGGCTGCAGGCTCTTTACCTCACCGACCGCATAGCGCGACCAGACGCCGTCCACGCCCAGCCGCGCCTGGAAGGTTCCGGTCGTTCGCAGCCCAGCCGAGCCGCCGGCCCGCACGGTGAACTCCGGCCGATAGTCGGCGTCCGGCGCGCCGCCGATGGCGATGAAGCCGTCCCAGCGCGGCGAGAAGGTTCGCGCCGCCAGCACCTCGCCATAGGTGTCGGAAACGCCGAACCGCTCGGTGTGCTCGATGGAGCCGCCGATCGTCGTGCGTGGATCGATGCGGCGGGAGAGGGCGAGGGTGGCCGAACTCCAGTGGCCCAGGTCCTTGCTGAGCTCGCTTCGGGCATAGGCGACGTCCAGCCGCCAGCTCGGCTCGCCCGGCATGGCCAGGGTGGCGGAGATCTGCTGGTCGAGCCCGCGGGCCTCCGCATCGTCGGATCCAGCGGCCTGCAGGGGCGCGAGCCGGCGCCTGGCCAGTTCGGGGCGTCCGGCGAACAGGGCCGAGCGGGCATAGGCGATGCGGGCGTCGCGATAGTCGGGAGCCAGGGCGAGGGTGGTCTCGAAGGCCTGGTCGGCTTCGCCGTAGCGCTGGGCGGCCATCCGCGAGAGGCCGAGGTTCAGCCAGACGTCGGGATCCTTGGGGCGCTGCTTGGACAGCAGGTCGAAGGCGGCGATCGCTTCGCCCGTGCGTCCGGCCTGGCGCGCCGCCACCGCCGCTGCGTAGGCCGGGTCGGCCGCCTGGGTTTCCTGGATTGGCGCTTCGATCACGCAGCCACCGGGGCGATGCGGAACAGCCGCGCCAGCAACTCGTCCGGATCGAACGGCTTGGGCAGGTAGTCGGCGGCGCCGAGGTTGAGGGCGGTGACAATGTCGTTGCGACCCTTGAGGGCCGTCAGCATGACCACGGGGATGTCACGCAGGGCGTTGTCGCCCTTCATGCGCCGCAGCACCTCGAAGCCGTCGATGATCGGCATCATGCCGTCCAGAACCACGACCTGCGGCCGCGCGGTGCGGGCCGCCTCGAGCACGGCGCGGCCGTCCTCGAAGACGCTCACCTCGTAGCCGGCCATGCTGAGCTTGTGCTCCAGGATCTCCCGGAGCAGGGCGTCGTCGTCCGCTATCAGGACCGAAGGCGAGGACGCTTGGTTACTGTCGGATCGCCTCGATGCCATGCCATGCCTGCAAGCTTAGCTATAGGGGAGTCGAAGAGCACCTATCCAGAGTGGTTCAGAACCGCGCGCGAGGCCAGCGCGAACATCGCGTGTTTGGTTAACCGGGGCGGCGTTGCACGCCAGGCGCGCAAGCGAAAGCCGGCGCGCGAAGCGCCGGCGTCATCGAGGAATTGTCTGGGAAGGCCGAAGCCTATTCGGGCGGGCAGCCCTTGAACTCGCCGACCTTGGTCACCGAGAGGTTGGCGAGGTTCAGGTCCGCCAGCGGCTTCATCGAGCCGGCGCCCTGGCCGCTGAACATGTCGATCTTGTTGCCCTTGATCGCCCCGCCGATGTCGGAGGCGTACCAGTAGCCGTCGTGCTTTTCGCCGTTGGGCATCGGCAGGCCGACGGTTTCCTTGATGAAGACCACGGTGCGGCGCGGGATCACCTTGGTGTCGACCGCCAGGGTGCGCATGGCCACGACCTTGCAGCCGAGGCTGTCGAGGGCGCGGATGCCCCGGGCGCCGGCGTGGTAGAGCGTCGCCTTCATCTTGTATTCGATGGAGCCGGGCAGGCTGCCGGTGAGGGCGCCGGCGATCAGTTCGCCCAGAGGGTCCTTGCGCTCGGAGTCAGGACCCGCTGCGGCGGGAAGGGCGGCGAACATGGCCATGAAGGCCAAAATTCCGGCGAGCGTGCGTCGCATCGAGGTTGTCCTCTTATCGGCGTATCTGTCGGTTCGGCGGTCTCCTTAAGCCGATCACGGCTCCGTGACAACCCGCTTAAAACCGCCCAAATGGGCCGGAATCGGATGAAAACTTCTGGTCAAGCTCGGAACTCGGTTGAAAATTCAATCGTTTAGCGCGCCGTTTGAAAAGTGAGGGAGGGCGACGGAATGACGCTGCGGATCTTCGGCGACGGCAAGTCGGGCAACTGCCTGAAGGTGAAGTGGACCGCCGAGCGCCTGCGTCTTCCCTACGAATGGATCGAGGTCGACATCCTCAAGGGCGAGTCGCGCACCGAGGACTTCCTGGCCATGAACCCAGCCGGACAGGTGCCTGCGGTGATCCTCGAGGACGGCCGCGCCCTGGCCCAGTCCAACGCCATAATGCTGCACCTGGCCGAGGGCTCGGTGCTCATCCCGGCCGATGCCTACCTCAAGGCCAAGATGTACGAGTGGCTGTTCTGGGAGCAGTACAGCCACGAGCCCTATGTCGCCGTGGCCAGGTTCCAGGTCGCCTACATGGGCAAGCCGGTCGAGTCGCTGGACGGAAAGATCGTCGAGCGGGGCCACGCGGCGCTGGCGCGCCTGGAAAACGGCCTTTCCGGCAGCGGTTTCCTGGTCGGCGACCGCCTGACCCTGGCGGACATCGCGCTGGTGGCCTACACCCGTGTCGCCCACGAGGGCGGTTTCGATCTGTCGCGCTATCCGGCCGTCAAGGCCTGGGTGGGCCGCGTCGAGACGGCCCTCGGCATAGATTGAAACGCCTCGGAGCGCGCATGACGTCGCCGTCTTCCACCGTCAAGATTCTCGTCCTGGCCGCCGCCCTGGCCGCGCCCGCGCAATCGGCCCTGGCCTGGGGCGCCTCGGGCCACCGCATGGTCGGCGTGCTCGGCGCCTCGACCCTGCCGGACGACGTGCCGGCCTTCGTGCGCAGCCCCTACGGCGTGGCCGCCATCGGCGAATACGCCCGCGAGCCGGACCGCTGGAAGGGCTCGGGCAAGGTGCACGACACCGACCGCGACGCCGCCCACTTCCTGGATCTCGACGACGAGGGCCGCATGTTCGGCGGGCCGAAGTTCACGGTCGAGACCTTGCCGGCCACCCGCGCCGACTATGAGACCGCCCTGCGCGCCGCCGGCCAGGACAGCTGGAAGGCCGGCTACCTGCCGTACGCCATCATCGACGGCTACCAGCAGCTGGTGAAGGACTTCACCTACTGGCGGGTGCTGGTCGCGGCCGAGAAGAACACCACCGACGCCCAGAAGAAGGCCTGGTACGCCGCCGACCTCAAGCGCCGCGAGGAACTGCTGCTGCGCGACCTGGGCGTCTGGGCCCACTATGTCGGCGACGGCAGCCAGCCCCTGCACATGAGCGTGCACTACAACGGCTGGGGCGACTATCCGAACCCCAACAACTACACCCAGAGCAAGGGCACCCACGGCGCTTTCGAGGGCCCGCTGGTCAAGGCCGTGGCCAAGGACGACGAGGTGAAGGCGCTGATGCCGGCCCCGGTCGACTGCGCCTGCAGCATCGAGACCCGCATGGTCGGCTACCTGACCACCACCTGGAAGCAGACTGAGCCGCTGTACCAGCTGGAAAAGGCCGGCGGCATGGTCGAGACCGATCCGCGCGCCAAGGCCTTCGTCGACGCCCGCCTGGCCGCCGGCGCCGCCGAGCTGCGCGACGTGGTGACCATGGCCTGGAAGGCCAGCGCCAACGGCAAGATCGGCTACCGTCCGGAGATCAGCGTCGCCGACGTCGAGTCCGGCAAGGCCGATCCGTGGAACGACCTGTTCGGCAAGGACTGACATCCTTGATCGCGTTCTACGCCCCTGACGCGTCCCTGGCCTACCAGGACCGTCACGCCGCCTTCGGCATCGCCGAGGACACGCAGGGGCGGATCGCCCTGGTCGAAGTGACCAAGCCCGGCAAGGCGCCCTATTTCGACCTGCCGGGCGGCGCTGTCGATGGTGACGAGTCGGAGAGCGAGGCCCTGGTCCGCGAGTTCGGCGAGGAGACCGGCCTTGTCGTCGAGGTCGGCGCGCGCGTGGTCGACGTCTCCCAGCCGTTTCTGAAGTCCGACGGCCAGCCGGTGCGCAACTACGGCGGCATCTACGCCGTGAAAACTGTCGGCGAGCGCCCCGAGCTCAAGGTCGAGGACGACCACAAGCTGGTCTGGCTGGACCCCCGCGACGCCGTCGTCGCCCTGCGCCACGACGCCCACTCCTGGGCGGTCGCGGCGTGGATGCGCAAGGGCTGAGCTTCCCACCGTCGTCATCCCGGGCGTAGCGAAGCGAAGACCCGGGACCCAGGGGGCCTAGTTCGCCTTCTTCTTCAGCAGCGCCTTGGCCTCGGCCGGGGCGACTTGGTCGAACAGCATCGACAGGTGCTGGTCCTTGGCGTGGTCGTTGTGCAGGTCCCAGGCCAGGGAGATCGGCAGGCGCAGACGGCCGCCTTCGGGCAGGCGGGCCACCAGCACGCGCCAGCTGAAGCCGTCGCCCGGGTCGCCCAGCGGGCCGAACTCCAGCGGGGCTGGATCGCGCAGGCGGAAGGCGCGGTCGGCCTTGGCGGCGAACCAGGCGAGGTCCTCGGCGGCGGTCGGGTCGGCGGCGGGCGGCGCGAGCTTGCCCTTGAGATTGCGGACCATGACGGCCTCCGAAGCGTTGAAGCGGGCGTCTCTAGCACTTCGCGAGGCGACTTCCCATGTCCAAGCCTCGGGCTGGGCAGTCCGAACGCAACGAGGCTCGGGTGAGCAAAGATAGGCCGATCAAGCGCGTGCGCGCCGACTGGAACGAGGTGGTCCTCGTCTGCCGCAAGTGCTCGCGCAAGCTGGACGGCGGCTTCGGCAGGGGCGGCGAGCAGAGCTTCGCCAAGGCCCTGCGCGAGGCCTCCGGCGGCGGCAAGGGCAAGGATCGCAAGGCGCCGCTGGCGGTGATCGAGGTCGATTGCTTCGACGTCTGTCCCAAGGACGCCGTTGTCGCGGTCAATGCTTCCCGGCCCCGCGAATGGGTCGTCGTCCCGCGCGGCGCTTCGATGGACGCGGTGAGCGCGCGGCTGGGCCTGGCCGCCAACGACGCCGAAGCGGCCTGATAGAGAAGCGGGGGCGCGAGTCTGCTATCAGGCGCGCATGAGCCGCAAACGCGCCGACATCCTGCTGGTCGAGAAAGGCCTGTTCGACAGCCGCGCCAAGGCGCGCGCCGCCATCGAGGCCGGCCGCGTCACGGCCGACGGCAAGGTCGTCGCCAAGGCCTCGGAAGCCATCGACGAGGCCGCCGACATCGTCGCCGAGGCGGCCCATCCCTGGGTCGGTCGTGGCGCGCTCAAGCTGGTCCGCGCTTTGGAGCTATGGCCCGTCGCCGTCGAAGGCCGGATCGCTATCGATGTCGGCGCCTCAACCGGCGGCTTCACCGAAGTCCTGCTGTCGAAGGGCGCGACCCGCGTCCTGGCCGTCGATGTCGGCCGCGACCAGCTGCATGCGAGCCTCAAGGCTGATCCCCGTGTCGAGGATCTGTCGCCGCTCGACGCCCGCGCCCTGACCGCCGAGCATGCTCCGGACGGCGTCGGCCTCGTCGTCACCGACGTCAGCTTCATCTCGCTGGAAAAGGCCCTGCCGGCGGCGCTGGCCCTCGCGAAACCCGGCGCGGACCTCGTGGCCCTGGTCAAGCCGCAGTTCGAGGCCGGCCGCGAGAACGTCGGCAAGGGCGGCCTGGTCAAGGATCCCGAGATCATCGCCGTCTGCGTCGAGCGGGTGTCGGCCTTCCTGGAGGCTTCGGGCTGGACGGTCCGCGAGCACGCCGACAGCCCCATCGCCGGCGGCGAGGGGCAGGTCGAGAAGCTGCTCTGGGCGGTGAAGCGCTAGGCCGAGGCCAGTCGCCCGCCGGCCGTCGCATAGGCCTGGCTGCCTCGCGTCAGAACCTGATCCGCGCCCACGATCTCGGCGATGCCGATGTCGCGCGCGCCGGCCAGCCGCTCGTAGAGCGCGGCGAAGTCGCGCAGGGTCACTTCCTGCAGCGTCTGGATCGACGGGATGACGAAATAGACCTGCTGGAAGTCGTCGATGCGATAGGGCGTGCGCATCACCCGCTCCAGGTCGAAGCCGATGCGGTTGGGGGAGGGGTCTTCGAGCGCGAAGATCGACTCCGTGCGCGACGAGACGATGCCCGCCCCGTAGATGCGCAGGCCCGCCGGCGTCGCCATCAGTCCGAACTCGACGGTGTACCAGTAGAGCCGCGCCAGATTGGCCAGCCGCCCCAGGCCCAGCGCCCGCTGCCCGCCCTGGCCATAGGCCTGCATGTAGTCGGCGAACACCGGATCGGTCAGCATCGGCACGTGGCCGAACACGTCGTGGAAGACGTCCGGCTCCTGCAGGTAGTCCAGCTCGTGCGGCTTGCGGATGAACTGGCCGGCCGGGAAGCGGCGATTGGCCAGGTGGTCGAAGAACACGTCGTCGGGCACCAGGCCCGGCACGGCCACCACGCTCCAGCCGGTCAGGCGCTGGAGCTCCTCGTTGATGCGGTTGAAGTCGGGGATGCCGGTGCGGTGCAGGTCCAGCGCGTCGAGGCCACGCAGGAACTCGTCGCAGGCGCGGCCTTGCAGCACCTTGGCCTGACGCTCGTAGAGGGTGATCCAGACGTCGTGCTCGGCCTGGCCGTAGCTTTCCCAGCCCTGGTCGATCGTCCAATCGGGTCGCGCCCCTGGGGGCGGCCCGCCGCTGAAACCGTCTGCGCTCATGAAACGACGTTACGCCCGCCTAGCGGCAAGTTCCGTTCGATTTTTGCGCGCAACCGCCATTCGGGCGGATAGGCATGCCCGTCAGTGCGAGATCCGGGGGCGAAGCTTGTAGGCGCCGTGATCGAAGGACTCGAAGATCAGCGCGGCTTGCGGATGCTGCACGGGCTCGCCGGTCTCGTCGGCCAGCAGGTTCTGCTCGGAGACGTAGGCCACGTAGGTGTTGTCGTCGTTCTCGGCCAGCAGGTGGTAGAACGGCTGGTCCTTGGACGGCCGGATGTCCTCGGGGATCGACTCCCACCACTCGTCCGTATTGGCGAATACGGGGTCGACGTCGAACACCACACCCCGGAAAGGGAAGATGCGGTGCTTGACGATCTGGCCGATCGCGAATTTGGCGAGTCTCTCGTTCATGATGAAGAGATTACGACGAGTCTCCTGACTGAATCCTGAACGTAAACGACGCCCATTGTCGCGCAACGCCATGCTTCCGAGAGGCGAACTCGATTGCTATGGTCGGCGACGAAGTGAGGCGGTTCGTCACGAATCGCCTGCGAGACAAGGTGGAAAGACCATGTCGGAGGCGCCGAGAGCGCCCGGCGCATCCCAGGCCCAGGACGGCCGGGAACGACGCCGGCCTCCGGGCGAGCAGCCGTGCTACGCGGCGCTCGATCTCGGAACCAACAACTGCCGCCTGCTGGTGGCGACGCCTTCGCCGCGCGGTTTCCGCGTCGTCGAGGCCTATTCCCGCATCGTCCGGCTGGGCGAGGGGCTTTCCCAGACGGGCCATCTGTCCGACGCGGCGATGGAGCGGTCGATGGCCGCCCTCAAGGTCTGCGCCGAGAAGATCCGTCGCCGCAAGGCCATCCGGGTCAAGGCCGTGGCCACCCAGGCCTGTCGCGGCGCGACCAACGGCACGGAATTCGTCCGCCGCGTGGCCGAGGAGACCGGTCTGCGGCTCCAGATCATCACCCCGCGCGAAGAGGCGCAGCTGTCGGTCGCCGGCTGCATGAGCCTGTTCGACCGCCAGGCCGACGCGGCCCTGGTGGTCGATGTCGGCGGCGGCTCGACCGAGCTGTCGTGGGTCGATCTCAAGGCCGGCGGGCTCGACGCCAAGCCGCGCCAGTTCGAGGCCTGGAAGCTGCCGATCCGCGCCTGGCTGTCGATCCCTATCGGCGTCGTCACCCTGGCCGAGCGCTTCCCCGAGGGCGAGCGGGCCGACGACGGCTGGTTCCGGGCCATGGTCGAGGAAGTGAAGTCCAAGATCGCGGCCTTTCCGCACGCCGCCCCGATGCGCAAGACCTTCGACGCGGGACGGGCGCATCTGGTCGGCACCTCCGGCGCGATCACCAGCCTTGCCGGGCTGCACCTTGGCCTGCCGCGCTACGACCGCAACGTCGTCGACGGGCTGTGGATGCAGCGCACCGACTGCGAGGCCGCCGCCGATCGCCTGCTGCAGCTTACCGCCAAGGAGCGGGCGCTGGAGCCTTGCATCGGCGCCGATCGCGCCGACCTGGTGCTGGCCGGCGCGGCCATTCTTCAAGCCGTTCAAGAGCTTTGGCCATGTTCGCGCGTGCGAGTCGCCGATCGAGGGCTTAGAGAGGGGCTCCTGATGTCTCTGATGTCGGATCGGCAGAAGCGCCCCCGCCGTCGGCGGCGCGGCGGGGCCGGTTCGGCCCGAACGGTGAACGCATGAACGACGAGCCCCCCAGACGCCGGATGGTCAAGCCGCCTACAGGCGGCAACGCCGACGGTCGCGCCAAGCCCGCGCGCCTGAAGACCGCCGACGGCCGCACGCCCAGCCAGCAGGCCTGGCTGGAGCGCCAGATCAACGATCCGTTCTCGGCCAAGGCCCGGGCGCTCGGCTATCGCAGCCGCGCGGCCTTCAAGATCAGCGAGATCGACGAGAAGTTCCGCTTCTTCAAGAAGGGCGCGCGCGTCATCGACCTCGGCTGCGCCCCCGGCGGCTGGCTGCAGATCGCGGTCGAGCGCGGCGTGACCCAACTGGTCGGCGTCGACCTGCTGCACGTCGATCCGGTCGAGCCGGCTCACATCATCGAGATGGACTTCACGGATCCTGCCTGTCCGCCCAAGCTGCTCGAGCTGCTGGGCGGCGCGCCGGACCTCGTCATGTCGGACATGGCTCCGAACACCGTCGGCCATCGCGAGACCGACCACCTGCGCATCGTCGGCCTGATCGAGATCGGGGCGGAGTTCGCCATCGAGACCCTGCGTCCCGGCGGGGCCTTCGTCGCCAAGGCCTTCCAGGGCGGCGAGACCTCCGAGGTCATCGCCCGGCTGAAGAAGAACTTCGAGAAGGTCCAGCACTTCAAGCCCAAGGCCAGCCGTCAGGACAGCTCCGAGGTCTTCCTCGTGGCGACGGGCTTCAAGGGGCGCTGACCAGCAGACGGCGGCGCGATCGCGTGAGTCGCCCCGCCGCCTGACCGAGACTCTGAGTTCAGCAGGTTCCGGCGCCGCACTTTGCGTCGATCGGTGAGAATGTTCCAGCGAGTTGACCGGAGTATTGCGCCGCGGCGATGTCGATGACGCGGCTTTCGGGAATATTTATCGGGGCTTATCCTTGGGTTGTGTTTTCGAGGTTTGCTTCGAAAATACTGTAGCTTGCAGCCTTGGGTGATCTTGCTCTGGCTTTCGCGCGGGTGTGATCTCGGCGTGAGCGTATCCCCCGCGCTCGCCAGACTGGATATCCCCCAATGACCCGTTCGCTCGTCACCGCGCTCGCCGTCGCCTTCGCCGTTTCCGCGGCCGGCGGCGCCATGGCCGCTCCCTGCAAGGATGCGAAGGGCAAGTTCATCAAGTGCCCGGCCGCCGCCGCGCCGGCCAAGCCGGTCAAGTGCAAGGACGCCAAGGGCAAGTTCGCCAAGTGCGGCACGCCGGGCGCCAAGCCGGTGAAGTGACCCGGCGGCCGGGGAGGGGCGAGCCGCTCCTTCCCGGCTTCCATTCCGGAAAATCATCTCCATTTCCGGCTCCGGGCGGGTCGACAAACGCCCGCCTCGCGACTATACCCGCGCCGCAAAATGGAGAATCCGATGGAGATTCGCGAAGGGCTCACCTTCGACGACGTTTTGCTCGAACCTGGTCCGTCCGACGTCATGCCGACGCAAGTGACGACCGAGACCAAGTTCACGCGTGAAATCAGTCTGAACATCCCGCTCGTGTCCGCCGCCATGGACACGGTCACCGAAAGCCGCCTCGCCATCGCCATGGCGCAGGCCGGCGGCATGGGCATCCTGCACCGCAACCTCACCAACGAGGAGCAGGCAGACCACGTGCGCGAAGTGAAGCGCTACGAAAGCGGCATGGTCATCAACCCGCTGACCATCAATCCCGACACCACCCTGGCCGAGGTCCGCGAGATCACGGCCCGCCGCAAGATCTCGGGCTTCCCGGTGGTCGAGCGCGAGACGGGCAAGCTGGTCGGCATCCTGACCAACCGCGACATGCGCTTCGAGGGCGACGCCAGCGTCCCGGCCTCGGCGCTGATGACCCGCGAGAACCTGATCACGGTGGGCGAGGGCGTCGACAGCCGCGAAGCTCGCGAGCTGCTGCGCAAGCACAAGATCGAACGCCTGATCGTCGTCGACGACGCCTATCGCGCCGTCGGCCTGATCACGGTGAAGGACATCGAGAAGGCCCAGGCTCACCCCCTGGCCGCCAAGGACGACAAGGGCCGCCTGCTGGTCGGCGCGGCCTCGACCGTCGGCGACGCCGGCTTCGAGCGCTCCATGGGCCTGGTGGACGCCGGCGTCGACGTCGTCGTCATCGACACCGCCCACGGCCATTCCAGCCAGGTCGCCGCGGCGGTCTCGCGCCTCAAGCGCGAAGCCAACCGCGTCCAGATCGTGGCCGGCAACATCGCCACCTACGACGCCGCCCGCGCCCTGATCGACGCTGGCGCCGACGCGGTGAAGGTGGGCATCGGCCCGGGCTCGATCTGCACCACCCGCATCGTCGCGGGCGTGGGCGTGCCGCAGCTGACCGCGATCATGGAAGCCGTCCGCGCCGGTCGCGAGAGCGGCGTGCCGGTGATCGCCGACGGCGGCATCAAGTTCTCGGGCGACCTGGCCAAGGCCATCGCCGCGGGCGCTTCGACGGCCATGATGGGCTCGATGTTCGCCGGCACCGAAGAGGCGCCGGGCGAGGTGTTCCTGTACCAGGGCCGCTCGTACAAGAGCTATCGCGGCATGGGCTCGGTGGGCGCCATGGCTCGCGGCTCGGCCGACCGCTACTTCCAGAAGGAAGTGACCGACAGCTTCAAGCTCGTGCCGGAAGGCATCGAGGGCCAGACCCCGTTCAAGGGCCCGATCGCCCCGGTGCTGCACCAGCTGGTCGGCGGCCTGCGGGCGGCCATGGGCTATGTCGGCGCTCCCACGATCGCGGACCTGCAGGAGCGCGCGCGCTTCGTGCGGATCACGGGCGCCGGCCTGCGTGAAAGCCACGTCCACGACGTGATGATCACGCGCGAGGCTCCGAACTATCCGAGCGCGGTCTAGGCCATGCAGATGGCCTTCGAGCTGCAGATGCTGGCGGCGGCGGTCGTCATCGGGCTGGTACACCTTCTGTGGGCCAGCGCGGCGGCCCAGCCCCAGCGCGGCTTGAAGTGGAATGTCGGCTCGCGGGAGACGCCGGTCGTGCTGACCGGCATGGCCGGACGGCTCGAAAGGGCCTTCGCCAACTTCCGCGAGACCTTCGCGTTCTTCGTCGCCGCCGTGCTGGTCGCCTATCTGGGCGGCCGGCTCGGCGCGCTGACCGTCGCCGGAACCGCGCTCTATGTCGGCGGCCGGGCGGTCTATGTCTTTCTCTATGCGTTCGGCGTGCCGGTCGTTCGCAGCCTGGTCTGGGTCGCCTCGATGGCGGGCCTGGGCCTCGTTCTCCTGGCCTTGGTGATATAGCTCACATGCGTGACGGAGGACGGGTTTCCGCGGCGATCGAGGTTCTGACCGAGATCGAGACGCGGCATTTTCCGGTGAAGATGGCGCTCAAGCGCTGGGGCGAGGCCGCGCGCTACGCCGGTTCCAAGGACCGGGCCTTCGTCTCGGGCCTGGTGCTTGACGCCCTGCGCCGCAAGCGCTCGCTGGGCTGGGCGATGGGCGATCCCGCCCCGCGCGGCGTCGTGCTCGGCGTGCTGGCCTTGGTCTGGAAATGGCCGGCCGAGCGCATCGCAGAAGCCGCCTCCGAAGAGCACGGCTTCGGCGCGCTCTCTGAGACCGAACAGGCCCGCCTGAAGGATCCTGTCTCGCTGGACGGCGCGCCCGCGCCGGTCGCCGGTGACTATCCCGACTGGCTCGAACCGCATCTGGCCCGCGCCCTGGGCGCCGACCAGGTCGCCGAGATGGCGGCCCTGTCGGAGCGCGCGCCGGTCGACCTGCGCATCAACACCCTGAAGACCGACGCCGAGCGCGGCGCCAAGGCCCTGGCCCCGATCAACGCCGCTCCGGCGGGGATCCTGCCCACGGCCTTCCGCATCCCCGCGCCCGCCGCCGCCGATCGCACCCCGTCGGTCGAGGCCGTGCCAGCCTTCTCCAAGGGCTGGTTCGAGGTCCAGGACCTGGGTTCCCAGATCGCCGCGGCCGCGGCCGGCGAGGTCAAGGGCAAGCAGGTGCTCGACTTCTGCGCCGGCGGCGGGGGCAAGACGCTCGCGCTCGCCGCCGCCATGGGCAACAGCGGCCAGATCTTCGCCCATGACAGCGACGCCCGGCGCCTGGCCGACACCATCCGTCGCGGCCAGAGGGCAGGGGTGCGCAACCTGCAGATCCGCTCGCCGATCGAGGCCACGCCGCTGAAGGGCCTGGAAGGCAAGATCGACGTCGTCTTCGTCGATGCGCCCTGCACCGGCGCGGGCACCTGGCGCCGCCATCCTGATGCGAAATGGCGCCTGTCGCCCGACCAGCTGGCCAAGCGCCAGATCGAGCAGGACAGCGTCATCGAGGACGCCTCGACCTTCGTGAAGGCCGGCGGCCGCATGGTCTACGTCACCTGCTCGCTGCTGACCGAGGAGAACGAGGACCGCGTCGCGGCCTTCCTCGAGCGCCACCCCGAATTCACCGTCAAGCCGATCGCCCTCGATGGCGTCACCCACGTGACCCCGGAAGGCTATCTGCGCCTCACCCCGCACCGCGCCGGTACGGACGGCTTCTTCGCCGCCGTGCTGCAGCGCTCCACTTACGCGCCCTAAGTGGCGCACCGTAATCGCCCGATCGACCCGCTGGAGACCCGCCCGATGACCACCGAAACCCACCACCAGCGCGTCCTGATCGTCGACTTCGGCAGCCAGGTGACCCAGCTGATCGCGCGCCGGGTGCGCGAGGCCGGCGTCTATTGCGAGATCCATCCGTTCGACAAGGCCGAAGCGCTGGTCGACGAGTACAAGCCCTCGGCCATCATCCTGTCGGGCGGCCCGGCCAGCGTTCTGGAGGCCGACAGCCCCCGCATCGGCCGCAAGCTGTTTGATCTGGGCCTGCCGCTGCTGGCCATCTGCTACGGCCAGCAACTGCTGTGCGACGTGCTGGGCGGCAAGGTCGAGGGCGGCCACGCCGGCGAGTTCGGCCGCGCCGAACTGACCATCGGCAAGACCAGCCCGCTGTTCCAGGGCCTGGCCGGGGTAGGCGAGCTGGAAACCGTCTGGATGAGCCACGGCGACCGCGTCACCGCCATTCCCGAGGGCTTCGAGGTGGTGGGCACTTCGAACGGCGCGCCCTTCGCCGCCATCGCCAATGACGCCAAGAAGATCTACGCGCTGCAGTTCCACCCCGAGGTCTACCACACGGTCAACGGCCCCCAGATCTACAAGAACTTCCTGGCCCTGGCCGGCCTGAAGGGCGACTGGACCATGGCGGCCTTCCGCCAGGAGATGGTCCAGAAGATCCGCGACCAGGTCGGCGACGGCAAGGTGATCTGCGGCCTGTCGGGCGGCGTCGACAGCTCGGTGGCCGCCGTGCTGATCCACGAAGCCATCGGCGACCAGCTGACCTGCGTCTTCGTCGACACCGGCCTTCTTCGTAAGAACGAGGCCGACCAGGTCGTCACCCTGTTCCGCGACCACTACAACATCCCGCTGGTCCACGTGGACGCCGGCGACCTGTTCCTGGGCGAGCTGGCCGGCGTTTCCGACCCCGAGACCAAGCGCAAGACCATCGGCCGCCTGTTCATCGACGTCTTCGACAAGGAAGCCGCCAAGATCGACGGCGCGCAGTTCCTGGCGCAAGGGACCCTCTATCCCGACGTCGTCGAGAGCGTCTCGGCCCGCGGCGGTCCGTCGGCCGTGATCAAGAGCCACCACAACGTGGGCGGCCTGCCGGACTACATGAAGCTGAAGCTGGTCGAGCCGCTGCGCGAGCTCTTCAAGGACGAGGTCCGCGCCCTGGGCGTCGAGTTGGGCCTGGCCCCGGCCTTCGTCGGCCGCCACCCGTTCCCCGGCCCGGGCCTGGCCATCCGTATCCCCGGCGAGATCACGCCCGAGAAGGTCAAGGTCCTGCAGGACGCCGACGCCATCTATCTCGAAGAGATCCGCAATGCCGGCCTCTACGACAAGATCTGGCAGGCCTTCGCCGTGCTGCTTCCCGTTAAGACGGTGGGCGTCATGGGCGACGCCCGCACCTACGAAAACGTCCTGGCCCTGCGCGCGGTCACCTCGACCGACGGCATGACCGCCGACTTCTTCGAATTCCCCTGGGAAATCCTCGGCAAGACCGCCACCCGGATCATCAACGAGGTCCGAGGCGTCAACCGCGTCGTCTACGACGTGACCAGCAAGCCGCCCGGCACGATCGAGTGGGAGTGATCAAGGAAGGCGCCTTCGGGCGCCTTCTTTTTTGTCTCCGATTTGGCGATTTTCCGAACGACTCCACTCTGGCGAAAGTTTAGTGCATTTCGATGATTGATTTCTGAATGCGCAATTGAGGCGAAAACTGAGGCTTTCTCCGTAATGCATTCTACATGACGTCTTTTCATTGCTACGGTCGAGCTATTGACGTCGAGCTGAACTAGGCAGATCGGTAGCCGCTGTTTCGCTTCGCGTAGGCGTCCCGCGTTTCATGAAGGTCTCAATCGACGACGAGGGAGGCGGAGGACCGCATCCCGGAAAGCCGTCGTGAACTTCAGGTATCCGCGCGAACGCTTCCTGCGCCGACCCCGGACCCGTCAATCGTCTCCCCCGTCGACGTTGTGATCGAGGCCTTCCTTTGGATCGCGCGGACGGGCCTTTCCGGCTCTCGCGCGAAGCGTTCGGGAGCCAGTCATGGCCGACATAGACATCACCGCACCAGGCAGCACGACCACGGTCAACGGCGTGATCGTCACCTACGGAAGCCCAATCGGATCGGGCACCGGCCTCTACGCCCCGTTCCTCGCCATCGGCGACAACGACGGCAACGAGAACGGCTTCAACACCGACGCCAGCGGCGTGCTGAACACCAACGCCGCCAAGACCAGCAGCCTGACCTTCAACCAGATCCCCATCCGGGTGATCGACGGCGTGCAGTACCTGGAATTCCGGCTCGACCTCAACGAGACCAACGCCAATCCGCTGACCGCGCTCAACGCGATGAAGATCTACTATTCGTCCGCCCCGGCCACGAGCGCGGACTATGTCGCCGGCACGCAGGAGCTCGACGCCGACTTCACCAAGATCTTCGACCTCGACGCCGGCGGCGACAAGACGCTGCTGATGGACGCCCACTCGTCGGGCAGCGGCAATGACGACTACGTCTTCTACGTGCCGGTCTCGCTGTTCGGCGGCGCCGACCTGAGCACGGCCTACATCACCATGTACGCCGAGTTCGGCCGGCCCGGCACGGCCTACGGCGCCGACGACGGCTTCGAGGAATTCAACACTGAGCAGGCCGCCATCATCAGCGGCGTCAAGTTCCTCGACGCCGACGGCGACGGGGTCAAGGACGCCGGCGAGGCGGGCCTGGCGGGCTGGACGATCTTCATCGACGACAACAAGAACGGCGTGCTGGACGCGGGCGAACGCTCGACAGTCACCGGCGCCGACGGCTCGTTCCAGTTCGGCGGCCTGCCGATATCGCTGGGCACGGTCCAGGTCGACGAGGTTCTGCAGGACGGCTGGACCCAGACCACCGGCGCCTTCGAGACCGTCACCCTCAGCGCGGCCACCACCTACAATGTCGAGATCGGCAACCAGCCGATCCCGCCGCATGTCGACGTGGTCAAGACGGCCGGGACCCGCACCGACGGCGACGCCAATGGCGACGACGCGGGCGACACCCAGCTCTTCAATTTCACGGTCACCAACACCGGCACGATCAATCTGCTGAACGTCACCCTGATGGATGACAACGGCACCCCCGGAAACACGGCCGACGACATCCCCGTGACCCTGACGGGCCTCACCGACCGCGACGGCGACGGCCAGGCCGACGACCTCGCGCCCGGAGCGGCGGCCACGGGCAGCCTGCTCCACGTGTTCAGCCAGGCCGAGATCGAGGCCGCCGGCTACACCAACACCGGTACGGCCACGGGCGTTTCGGCCAGCGGCCTGACGGCGTCGGACACCGACCCCGAGACCGTGGCCCTGACCCGCAATCCAGCCCTCAACATCACCAAGGACGCTAGCGTCCCCGGCGGTACGGCCGACGCGGCCGGTGAGCAGATCAGCTACGTCATCACCGTCGCCAACACCGGCAACGTGATGCTCGATGGCGTCACCGTCACCGACCCTTACGCCGACGCCGGTTCGATCGTGCGCGGCGCCGACGTGGTTGGCGACAATGACGGCCTGCTGGAGGTTGGCGAAACCTGGGGCTACACGGCCAAGCACACGGTCACCCAAGCCGAGATCGACTCCAACGGCGGCGGCAACGGCGCCCTGGAGAACACGGCCACGGCCGACTCCAACCAGACCGGCCCCGACACCGACGACGCCAGCGTGCCGGTCGATCGCCGGCCCAGCCTCAACATCGTCAAGGACGCCACCGTCCCCGGCGGTACGGCCGACGCGGCCGGTGAGCAGATCAGCTACGTCATCACCGTCGCCAACACCGGCAACGTGA
>NZ_JBWKNI010000015.1:69518-104095 GCF_059415485.1 Caulobacter sp. GW821-FHT10C03
TGCTCGATGGCGTCACCGTCACCGACCCCTACGCCGACGCCGGCTCGATCGTGCGCGGCGCCGACGTGGTTGGCGACAACGACGGCCTGCTGGAGGTCGGTGAAACCTGGGGCTACACGGCCAAGCACACCGTGACCCAGGCCGAGATCGACTCCAACGGCGGCGGAGACGGCGCCCTGGAGAACACGGCGACCGGCGACTCCAATCAAACGGACCCGGACACCGACGACGCCAGCGTGCCCGTCGATCGCCGACCCAGCCTGAACATCACCAAGGACGCCACCGTCCCCGGCGGTACGGCCGACGCGGCTGGTGAACAGATCAGCTACGTCATCACCGTCGCCAACACCGGCAACACCACGCTGGATGGCGTCACCGTCACCGATCCCTACGCCGACGCCGGATCCATCATTCGCGGCGCCGACGTGGTTGGCGACAACGACGGCCTCCTGGAAGTCGGCGAGACCTGGGGCTACACGGCCAAGCACACCGTGACCCAGGCTGAACTGGACTCCAACGGCGGCGGCGACGGGCAACTGGAGAACACGGCCACCGCCGACTCCAACCAGACTGGCCCGGACACGGACGACGCCAGCGTTCCAGTCGCCCCCCGACCGAGCCTGAACATCACCAAGGACGCGACCGTGCCTGGAGGCACGGCCGACGCAGCCGGTGAACAGATCAGCTACGTCATCACCGTGGCCAACACCGGCAACACGACGCTGGACGGCGTCACCGTCACTGATCCCTACGCCGACGCCGGATCCATCATCCGCGGCGCCGACGTCTCGGGCGACAATGACGGCCTGCTGGAGGTCGGTGAAACCTGGGGCTACACGGCCAAGCACACCGTGACCCAGGCCGAGATCGACTCCAACGGCGGCGGAGACGGCGCCCTGGAGAACACGGCGACCGGCGACTCCAATCAAACGGACCCGGACACCGACGACGCCAGCGTGCCCGTCGATCGCCGACCCAGCCTGAACATCACCAAGGACGCCACCGTCCCCGGAGGCACGGCCGACGCGGCCGGTGAACAGATCAGCTACGTCATCACCGTGGCCAACACCGGCAACACCACGCTGGATGGCGTCACCGTCACCGACCCCTATGCTGACGCCGGATCCATCATCCGCGGCGCCGACGTGGTTGGCGACAACGACGGCCTCCTGGAAGTCGGCGAGACCTGGGGCTACACGGCAAAGCACACCGTGACCCAGGCTGAGCTGGACTCCAACGGCGGCGGAGACGGGCAGCTGGAGAACACGGCCACGGCCGACTCCAACCAGACCGGCCCGGACACCGACGACGCCAGCGTCCCAGTCGCCCCCCGACCGAGCCTGAACATCACCAAGGATGCGACCGTGCCTGGAGGTACGGCCGACGCGGCCGGCGAGCAGATCAGCTACGTCATCACCGTGGCCAATACCGGCAACACCACGCTGGACGGCGTCACCGTCACTGATCCCTACGCCGACGCCGGATCCATCATCCGCGGCGCCGACGTCTCGGGCGACAATGACGGCCTGCTGGAGGTCGGTGAGACCTGGGGCTACACGGCCAAGCACACCGTGACCCAGGCCGAGATCGACTCCAACGGCGGCGGCGATGGACAGCTGGAGAACACGGCCACGGCCGACTCCAACCAGACCGGCCCCGACACCGACGACGCTAGCGTGCCCGTCGATCGCCGGCCTAGCCTCAACATCGTCAAGGACGCCAGCGTCCCCGGCGGCACGGCCGACGCGGCTGGCGAGCAGATCAGCTACGTCATCACCGTCGCCAACACCGGTAACACGACGCTGGATGGGGTGACGGTCACCGACCCCTACGCCGACGCCGGCTCGATCGTGCGCGGCGCCGACGTGGTTGGCGACAATGACGGCCTTCTGGAGGTTGGTGAAACCTGGGGCTACACGGCCAAGCATACCGTGACCCAGGCCGAGATCGACTCCAACGGCGGCGGCGACGGCGCCCTGGAGAACACGGCGACCGCCGACTCCAATCAAACGGACCCGGACACCGACGACGCCAGCGTGCCGGTCGATCGCCGGCCCAGCCTCAATATCGTCAAGGATGCGACGGTGCCTGGAGGCACGGCCGATGCGGCCGGTGAACAGATCAGCTACGTCATCACGGTGGCCAACACCGGCAACACCACGCTCGACGGCGTGACGGTGACGGACCCCTACGCCGATGTCGGGTCCCTGGTCAGGGGCGCCGATGTCTCGGGCGACAATGACGGCCTGCTCGAAGTGGGTGAGACCTGGGGCTACACGGCCAAGCACACCGTGACCCAGGCTGAGCTGGACTCCAACGGCGGCGGAGACGGGCAACTGGAGAACACGGCCACGGCCGACTCCAACCAGACCGGGCCTGACACCGACGACGCCACCGTGCCCGTGCTGCAGAGAGCGAGCATCGACATCGAGAAGTACGTCTCGATCGACGGCGGCGCGACCTGGGACGACGCGGACAATCCGATGGGGCCGATCGCCACCTCCGGCGCCAACGTCATGTTCAAGTTCGTGGTCGCCAACACCGGCAACGTCACCCTGACCAACGCCTCGGTGACCGACTCCGTGTTCGACCTGAACGGCGCGGCGGCGGGCACGGCGCGGACGCTGGGAACCCTGGGGGTCGGCGCCAGCACGGAGTTCCAGATTTCCGCGCCCTGGACCGCCGGCCAGCACGTCAACGACGCCACGGCCTCGGGCAGCTATTCCGGCGGTCCGGTCAGCGACCACGACCTGGCCTATTACTACGGCCTGATCGACTGCGTGGGCACGCGCACCCCGGGCTTCTGGCTGTCGCCCAACGGCCTGACCTTCTGGGACGGCACGGTTGGCAACGAAACCAAGTCCGGCCCTGACTTCCCGAACGGCGAACTGCTGGCCTTCAACAACAGCATCACCGACGGCCCCGACCCGGGCAGCAGCAACAAGGAAGAGCGCTACATCCTGCTGGGCGACTACAACGGCAACGGCGTCACCGACGCTGGCGAGGACACCCTGAAGATGTCCCTGGCGATGGCCCTCAAGGTCATCGACGCCTCGCAGAAGCCGTCGCAGGACGCGCGCTACGTCCTAGGTCGCGACGTCATCGCCACCTGGCTGAACTTCGAGGCCGGCAACGGCGCGGGCGGGGCGCTCGATCCCAACAGCCCGACCTACAAGATGAACAAGGCGATCGACTGGCTGCAGCAATACGCCGACGCCAACCATGACGGCGTGGCCGACTTCAACGGTCCGGCGATCAAGCAGAACAGCGCGGCCTGGCAGGGCTCCGGCTCGGGGTTGCACACGGCGCTCGACGAGTACAACAACCACGGCACGATCAACGGCGTGGCCTATTCCTGCAGCGCCGACGACCATCTGTTCGTGACCATGCTGACCCGCTACCACGCCGAGGACGTCCTCGCATGAGCGGCCGGGGCGGCGAGGGCAGGGCGAGAGGCTCGGGGCGGCGCGCCCTTCCCGAGCCGCTGGCCGGCGCCTTGAAAACCTGCCGGCGGCACCTGCTGATCGCCGCCGGCTTCAGCGCCCTGGTCAACATCCTCTACCTGGCTCCGACCCTCTACATGCTGCAGATCTACGACAGGGTCCTGCCCACCGGCGGGCTCCTGTCGTTGGCGTTTCTGACCGTGGCGGTCGTCTTCGCCCTGGCCACCCTGGCCCTGCTCGACAGCCTCCGTCAGCGCATCCTGGTGCGCCTCGGACTGCGCCTCGACCGCCAGCTGGCTCCCGAAGTGTTGACCCGACTGACCGGCGGCCTTGGTCCCGACTCCGGGCCGCGGCTGCGCCAGGCGATGCGGGAGTTCGACGCCTTCCGCAACGTCGTGTCGGGGCCCGCGGCCACGGCGATGCTCGACGCCCCCTGGACCCCGATCTACCTGGCGCTCTGCTTCATCCTGCACCCGCTGCTGGGCGTCATCTCGGTGATCGGGGCGGGGGCCCTGCTGATCCTCGCCATACTCAACGAGCAGGCCACGCGCACCAAGCTCGAGGCCTTGAACCAGGCCTCGGCCGAGGCCTACGCCACGCAGGAGGCGATCGCCAGCCAGGGTGGACTGGTCAAGGCCCTGGGCATGCGCGAGCCGCTGATCGTGCGTCAGCTGCTCGACCGCCGCGCCGCCGTCGGCCTGCAGGCCGACGCCCAGTTCACCGGCGGGGTCTATACCGGCCTGATCCGCTTCCTGAGGCTGACGCTGCAATCCCTGGCGCTGGGGACCGGCGCCTGGCTGGCCGTGCGCCACGAGATCTCGGCCGGCGGCGTGATCGCCGCCTCGATCCTGCTGAGCCGCAGCCTGGCGCCCGTCGAGCAGATCGTCGGAGCCTGGAAGAGCGTGATCCAGGCGCGCGACGGCCTGCGCACCCTGGTCGACCTGTTTGAGCGCTCCCCGGCCGCGCCGGTCCGCACGCGCCTGCCCGAGCCCAAGGGCCGGGTGCGGGCCGAGCAGGCCGGCGTCCGCGCCGCCGATGGCGCGGGCATGATCCTGCGCGGCGTCTCCTTCGACCTCAATCCCGGCGAGATCATCGGCGTCGTTGGTCCCAGCGGCGCGGGCAAGACCACCCTGGCCAGGGTGCTGGTCGGCGCCCTGACGCCCGACCAGGGCTGCGTGCGCATCGACGGCGCGGACCTTTCCGACTGGCAGTCCGAGCGCCTGGCCGCCCACATCGGCTACCTGCCGCAGAACTGCGGCCTGTTCGCCGGCACGGTGAAGGAGAACATCGCCCGCTTCGCCAGCATCACCGAGAGCGACCCGCGCGAGATCGACGAGCGGGCGGTGGCGGCGGCGACCGCGGCCGGCGCGCACGAGATGATCCTGCGCCTGCCCCAGGCCTACGACACGCCGCTGGGGCCGGGCGGGGCGGGGGTGTCGGCCGGCCAGGCCCAGCGCCTGGCCCTGGCCCGGGCCCTCTACGGGGGACCCCAGGTGTTCGTCCTCGACGAGCCCAACTCCAATCTCGACTTCGAGGGCGAGACGGCGCTGGAGCACGCGATCGCGGCCCAGAAGGCGAGGGGGGCGGCCCTGGTGGTCATCGCCCACCGCCTCAACATCCTGGGCGTGGCCGACAAGCTGCTGGTGCTGCGCGAGGGCGCCATGGATCTCTACGGCCCGCGCCGCGAGGTGCTGCAGGCCCTGGAGGCCCGGGTCGCCGGCCTGCCCCGGCCGGCCAACGCGCCGCCCGACCTGCGGGTCACCGGGGGCGCGCCATGACCGCCTCGCTCGCCGTCAGAAAGACCGGGGCCCTGACCACGGTCGACGCCTACAAGGAAGACGGTCCCACCGACGGACCCCATTGGGAGCTCCGCGTCGGCCTCGCCGCCGCCGGCCTGTTCTTCGTCGGCTTCATGGGCTGGGCCGCCTTCGCGCCGCTCGACGCGGGGGCCTATGCGCAAGGCGTCGTCGTGGTCTCCGGCAGCCGCCAGGCGGTGCAGCATCGCGAAGGCGGGGTGATCTCGGCCCTGCGGGTGCAGGAGGGCGACAAGGTCAGCCAGGGCCAGGTGCTGCTGGAGCTGAACGTCCAGGAGGTCCGGGCCCAGGAACGGGCGCTGGCGGCCCGGGTGTTCGCGGTCGAGGCGCGCCGGGCCCGGCTGGTCGCCGAGCGTGACGGCCTGGCCGAACCCGTCATGCCGGTCGCCTTCGCAGGCCTGCCGGCCGAGGACCGGACGCTGGCCGACGAGGCCATGGGCCTGGAGCGCCGCCAGCTCGCCGCCCAGCGTGCGGCCCTGGCCTCCAGGCGCGGCGTGCTGGGCGAGCGGGCCAGCCAGCTGGCCGAGCAGATCAACGGCTACAACCGCCAGCTCGCCGCGAACCGCGAGCAGCAGCGGCTGATCGGCGAGGAGCTGGACGGCATGCGCAAGCTGGCCGCCCAGGGCTATGCGCCGCTGACGCGGGTGAGGGCGCTCGAACGGGCCGCGGCCGACCTCGTCGGAACCGACGGCGCCTATCGCGCCCAGGCCGCCAGCGCCCGCGAGGGCATCGGCGAGACCCGCATGCAGGCCCTGCAAGGCGACCGCGAGCACATGGACGAGGTGATCACCGACCTGCGCCAGTCGGAGATCGAGCTCAACGACCTCAAGCCCAGGCTCGCCGCGGCCCGCGATCAGCTGTCGCGCGGCATGGTCCGGGCGCCGGCCTCGGGCCAGGTGGTCGGGCTCAAGGTGTTCACGGTCGGCGGCGTCGCCGCGCCGGGCGATGTCCTGATGGAGATCGTGCCGCAGCGCGCGCCGCTGGTCATCGAGGCCCGGGTGTCGCCGAACGACGCCGACGACGTCCATGTCGGCCAGGCCGCCGACGTGCGGCTGACGGCGTTCCACGACCGCCACCTGCCGTTGCTGCAAGGCACGGTGACCAAGCTCTCGGCCGACGGCTTCACCGACGACAAGACCGGCGCGCGCTACTTCCGGGCCGAGGTCGCGGTGCCGCCCGAAGAACTGGCCGCGCTCAGGCAGCCGGGGCGGGAGCCGCCAGCGCTGAAGGCGGGCTTGCCGGTCGAGGTGGTGGCGCCGCTGCGCAAGCGCACGGCGCTGCAGTACCTGCTGGAGCCGCTGCAGCAGCGGCTGTTCAGGAGCTTCCGCGAGCAGTGAGGCTGTCCCCGAAGGCCCTCGCTAGCCGACCTGCACCAGGTGGCGCATGCCCTGCTCCATCTCGTCGATCACGCGTTCGACGTGCGGGTCCCGCCGCAGGAATTGGGCGTAGGCCTCGGTGATCGAGGCGGGCGCGATCAGGTCCATGCCGAGGCGTTCGGCCGTCACGCCGATCGCGAAGAGGGCGGGCGCCAGGGCGCAGTCGGCGATCGTGAGACGTTCGCACAGGGCGTAGCCCGGTCCCGGCAAGAGGTCTTCGAGCATCGCGACGCCGTTCAGCAGTTCCTCGACCGCCCGGCGGGCGCTGGCGGCGTCGGTGCGCGGTTGGGCCAGAGCGACCATCGACGGCATCAGATAGAGATCCACGTGCCGCACCAGGAGCCGCGCCATCGCCCGGTCGAAGACATCGACCGGCATCAGGGACGGCGCCTCCGGAAACCGCTCTTCCAGATACTCGAGCAGGACGGCCGACTCCCAGATGGGGCCGCGATCCTCGAGCAGGACGGGGATCCGGCCGGTCGGGCTGAGGTCTCGAAAATGGCGGTTGTCGCGCCAGCCCGCGGGCGGCGGGATCAGGTCGATGGGCAGGCCCTTGGCGTAGATCGCGATGCGGACGCGCGCCGCGAACGGCGACACGGGAAGACTGATCAGGTCCATCTAGGTTCCAGCGGGCTTCGGTTGTCCTTTGCCGAGTCTTGGCATACCGGTTGGCGATTGTCGCTAAGCCGACACAGTTCGCGACCTCTCCGCATCAAGATGACACCCGACCCGTCCAGCGTACCTTCCGCCTCGAGCGCCTTCGCCAGGTTCACCGACGCCGAGACGATGGCGCTGGCGATCGGCGACATCAATTCGGGCGCCAAGCCGCTCCCCCTCGAACGGACGAGCCGGCGCTTCGATGGCATGCTGGCGCGGGCGAGCTTCGGCGGGCTGAACCTGGGCATGGGCCGCTTCGCCCAGGGTATCGCCCAGACCGCGGCCATCCCCGGCGTCCACACCTTTATGTTCGCCACCGAGCCGGGGATCATGCGGCGCGTCTCCGGACGCAAGCTGTTCGGCAGGCATATCTTCCACTTCCGGCCCAACGAGCGGACCGTCACCGGCTCTCCGCCCGACATGCCGTGGGCCTTCGGCATAGTGACCATGCCGTTCGAGCGGCTGACCGAGCATGCGCCCAACCTGATGGGCGCGGGCCATGCGACGCCGCTGGACGATGATCGAATGTTCGTCGCGCCGTCGGCGGCGATGAACGAGCTCATCGGGCTGATGAGCGACATCTCGGGCGTGATCCAGAGCACGCCCGAAGTCCTGGCGGAGCCGCAGCCGTCCAAGGCCCTGGCGGGCGCGGTCGTGGACAGGCTGATGGCCTGTCTCTCGGAGGGGCTGGTCAAGCCGGACAGGGCCGCTCTCGGGCGCCATCGCCAGATCGTGGCCCGCTTCGAGCGCGCCCTGGAGGAGCGCCCTGAGGAGATGCTGTCGCTGGGCGACATCTGCAGGGTCGTGGGCGCGGCCGAGCGGACGCTCAACCTGGCCTGCCAGGAGTTTCTTGGGGAAGGCGCGGTGCGCTACGCCCGCAATCGCCGCCTGGACCTCGTCCATGCCAGGCTCCGGGCTTCGGATCCCGCCACCACCCTGGTGACCAAGGTCGCCATGGATCACGGCTTCTGGGAACTGGGCCGCTTCGCCCAGGCCTACCGCCTTCGCTTCGGCGAGCGTCCTTCGGACACCCTGCGCCGCAACGCGCACTGACCTTTCTCCAAACTCCGCCGTTCATGCCGGGATCGCATAGTCCGGCGCCCGCCTCGCTGGCAGGGACGGGCCGACACGCGTCATGCGGATCATCGATGCGGCGCGTTTGAAGGCGTCGCCGTCGACCCCTGTCTGCATGTGCGTTTCAGGGGGATCGGGCCTGGGCCCAGGCCAGCGCGTCGCGTGACGCGATCTGACGTCCCTGCGGTTCAAGAACGGCCCGCCAAGACGGGCCTGGCAGGTGTCAAAGTGCGGCAGTCGATCAACACGGTTCGGGCGTTCAACAACACGCGGGCCATCCGCAATTCGGTCTCGCTCACGGTGCTGGCGCTGGCGGTCAGCCTTGCAGCCCCGATGGCCCAGGCCCGGCAGATCACCGTGGGCGGCGGCGATGGCGCCGGCTTCGGCTCCTTCACGCCCCAGGGCGGCATCGCCGGCGGCGCCGGCGGCGCCTCCGGCTCTGGAAGCTATGGCGGGGCGGCGGCCGCCACGCCGACCGGCTCGGCCGAGGCCGGGGCCAACGGCAGCCAGGCCGGAGGGCAGCCCGGGGCGCTGAACGACCTCTCGGCCGGCGGCGGCGGCGGCGGCTCCACCGGCCTTGGCGGGGACGGGGGTCTGGGCTGGCAGCTTGCTTCGACCGGAACCATCTCGCTGGCCGTCGATTTCGCCGGGACGGACGGCGCCAACGGCGGCGCCAACGCGGCCGGCGGCGGCGGTGGCGGCGGGCTGGTGCTGACGGGGACGAACGTTCAGCTGTCGACCGCGGGCTATGACGTTACGGGCGGCGACGGCGGCGAGGGCAACGCTGGCGGCGGCGGCGGCGGCGGCGGCGGCGGCGGCGTCGGGCTGGTGCTGCTGAACGGCGGCTCGGTGACCGTGGACGGCGGCGCGGGCGGTGCGGCCAGCGCCATCACGGGCGGCGCGGGCAGCTCGCTCGGCAACGGCGGCGCGGGCCTCTTCCTCTACAACGGCGGTTCGCTGAACGTCCAAAGCGGCACGATCACAGGCGGGGCCGGGGGTACTTTCGCCAGTTGGGGCGGGGCCGGCGCGGCCGGCGTGCTCAGCAATCTTGGAACCATCGTCAACGCGGGGACGATCACCGGCGGCGAGGGCGGCTACGGCTATTCGAACGGCGGGGCGGCCGGCATCGGCGTGATCGCCTGGGGCGGCACGATCGAGAACAGCGCGACCGGCGTCATCGCCGGCGGCGTCGGCGGGCAAGGGAACGGCAACTTCAGCGGGATGTATTCCGGCGCCGGCGGGGCGGGCATCGTCTTCACCGGCGGCCAGCCGGGGCTGCTGATCAATGACGGGACGATCCAGGGCGGGGCGGGCGGCCCGGCCTCCAACGCGATCCGGCGGGGCGCCGGCGGCAGGGGCGTGGTCGGCGCCAGCACCGGCTCCACCACCATCATCAATTCGGGCACGATCATCGGCGGCGTCAGCGTAAGCTCCCAGCGCGCCTATGCGATCCAACTGTTCGGTAGCGACAACCGTCTGGAGCTTCACGCCGGCTCGTGGATCCGTGACGTCGTGGCGGTGACCGGCGGCGGCTCCAACAACGTGCTGGCCCTGGGCGGCGCCGACGACGACACGTTCGACGCCACGCATATCGGGTCTGACGGGTCCTATGACGGCTACGGCTATATGGGCTTCGACACCTTCGAGAAGCTGGGCGCCAGCACCTGGACCCTGACCGGCACGGGCGCTCAGACCTGGTCGCTGCTGGAAGGCGTGTTGAAGGGCGACAGCAACAGCCTGGCTGGCAGCGTGGTCTTCGGCAGCGGCGCCGGCAGCCGTGGCGTCGTCTTCGACCAGGCGTTCGACGGGGTCTACCGCGGCCAGATGTCCAGCGGCGGCGCGGTGACCAAGACGGGCGCCGGAACCCTGACGCTGACCGGCGAGTCCGCCTCGAACTGGACGATCTCGGGCGGCGGGGTGATCGCCCAGGCCGGCCTGTTCGGCAACGATGCGACGATCGACGCCGGCGCGTTCCTGACCCTCGATCAGAGCTCGGACGGAACCTATGGCTTCGTGCTTTCGGGCGCTGGCGAGTTCCGCAAGGCCGGCTCGGGCAAGCTGATCCTGACCGAGGACTCTTCGGCCTTCACCGGTGCGACCACGGTCGGGTCCGGGATCCTGTCGGTCAACGGCTCCCTGGCAGGTTCGACGGTCACCGTCGCCTCCGGCGCGACGCTGGGCGGCACGGGCACGGTGGGCGACACCCTGGTCCAGAGCGGCGGCCATCTGGCCGCCGGCAACTCCGTTGGAACGCTGTCGATCGCCGGCGACCTGACCCTCGCGTCAGGCTCCAGCCTCGACATCGAACTGGGCGCGCCGGGCGCGTCTTCGGCCTCGCCCGGCGTCAGCGACCGCCTGGTCGTCAGCGGCGACCTGGCGCTGAACGGCGTGGTCAATCTCTCGCAGAGCGCCGCCTCGGCCGACGGCGTCGCCGGCATCGGCTACTATCGCCTGATCACCTATGGCGGGGCCCTGACCGCCAATACGGCGACGATCAACTCCACGCTGTCGCTGAGCAATGTGAACTACGCGCTGCAGGCCGGCAGCGGCCGGGTCGATCTCTACATCAGCAACGCCCTCATTCCTGGCGACAACACCCTGCAGCACTGGCAGGGCGGCGACGGCGTCTGGAGCGCGACGAGCACCCAATGGCTGAACGACGGCGGCAACACCCCGGCGGCCTGGGCGAGCAAGTACGCGATCTTCAAGGACGCCGGCGCCTTCACGGGCGGCACGGTCACGGTGGACGGCGCGCAGAGCTTCATCGGCCTCCAGTTCGTCGACGAGGGCTATGAGCTGACAGGGACTGGCCAGCTGGCCACCGTCTCGGGCGGAAGCGAGATCCGCGTGCTGGCCGACGTCGCCAAGATCGGCGTGGCGATCACCGGCGCCGGCCTCGTCACCAAGACCCAGGCCGGCACGCTGATCCTGACGGGCGCCAACACCTACACCGGCGGGACGTTGATCGATGCGGGCACGCTGCAGATCGGCGACGGCGGGACTTCGGGCTCGATCGTCGGCAATGTCGGCAACCGCGGCGTGCTGGTCTTCAACCGTTCCGACGCCATCACCTTCGCCGGTCGGATCTCCGGCTCGGGCGCGGTGCGCATCCTGGACGGCGGCGTGACCTTCACCGCCGACAACATCTATGCCGGCGGCACGACCATCGCCTCGGGCGCGCAGCTGAACCTCGGCGCCGGCGGCACGAGCGGCTTGATCGGCGACGTGGTCGCCAACGGCGCCTTGGTGTTCGACCGCTCCGACAGCTTCGACTTCGACGGCCTGATCAGCGGCTCGGGCGTGGTCCGCCAGGTCGGTTCGGGCAAGCTGGTCCTGACCGGCGACTCTTCGGCGTTCACCGGCGCGACGTCCGTCGAGGCGGGAACCCTGACGGTCAACGGCTCCCTGGCCGGTTCGACGGTCACCGTCGCTTCCGGTGCGACGCTGGGCGGCAAGGGCACGGTGGGCGACACCATCATCCAGAGCGGCGGCCATCTGGCTCCCGGCTCCGGTGGATCTATCGGATCTGTCGCAACCCTGTCGATCGCGGGCGACCTGACCCTGGCGTCCGGCTCGAACCTGGACATCGAGCTGGTCGCTCCGGGCGCGTCGTCGGCCTCGCCCGGCGTCAGCGACCGTCTGGTCGTCAGCGGCGACCTGGCGCTGAACGGCGTGGTCAATCTCTCGCAGAGCCCCGCCATGGCGGCGGGCCTGGGATACTATCGCCTGATCACCTACGGCGGCGCCCTGACCGCCAACACGGCGACGATCAACTCCATGCTGTCGCTGAGCAATGTGGACTACACGCTGGAGGCGGGCGGCGGCCGAGTCGACCTGCTGATCAGCAGCACGCTCATTCCTGGCGACGACACCCTGCAGCACTGGCAGGGCGGCGACGGCGTCTGGAGCGCCGCCAGCACCCAATGGCTGAACCAGGGCGGCAACACCCCGGCTGCCTGGGCGGGCAACTACGCCGTCTTCAAGGACGCCGGCGCGTTTGTCGGCGGCGAGATCACGGTGGAGGGCGCGCAGAGCTTCCTGGGCCTGCAATTCGTCGACGAAGGCTATGAACTGAACGGGAGCGGCCAGCTGACCACCGTCGCGACGGGCAGCGAGATCCGCGTGCTGGCCGACGTCGCCAAGATCGGCGCGGCGATCACCGGCGTGGGCAAGGTCGTCAAGACCGAGGCCGGCACGCTGGTCCTGACCGGGACCAACACCTATGCCGGCGGCACCTCCATCCAGGCGGGTACGCTCCAGATCGGCGATGGCGGGACTTCGGGTTCGATCGTCGGCGACGTCGCCAACAGCGGCGTGCTGGCCTTCGACCGGTCGGACGCCGTCACCTTCGGTGGGCTGATCTCGGGTTCGGGCGCGGTTCGCATCCTGGACGGCGGCGTCACCTTCACCGCCAACAACAGCTATGCCGGCGGCACGAGCATCGCCTCGGGCGCGCAGTTGAAGCTCGGCGCCGGCGGCACGACGGGCTCGATCGGCGGGGACGTCGTCGCCAATGGCGCGCTGGTGTTCGACCGTTCGGACAGCCTGACCTTCGCCGGCGCGATCAGCGGCTCGGGCGCCATCCGCCAGGTCGGCGCGGGCAAGACGGAGCTGACCGGCGCCTCCAGCGGCTTCACCGGTTCGACCACGGTCGAGCAGGGCACGCTGGCGGTGAACGGCCTGCTCGGCGGAACGCTGGACGTCTGGTCCGGCGCTCGCCTGCAAGGCGTCGGCACGGTGGGGACCACCGTCGTGTCGGGCACGATCGCGCCCGGCAATTCGATCGGCACGCTGAACATCGCCGGCGGCGTCACCTTCAAGCCGGGCTCGATCTTCGAGGTCGAGGCGAACGCGGCCGGTCAGTCGGACAAGATCCTCGCCTCCGGCGCGGCCACGATCCAGGGCGGGACCGTCAAGGTCCTGGCGGGCGCGGGCACCTACAAGCCCCAGACCAGCTACCTGATCCTGCATGCCGACGGCGGCCTGACGGCCGGCGGCAAGTTCGACGGCGTCACCTCGAACCTGGCCTTCCTCGACCCATCGCTCAGCTATGACGGCTCGAACGTCTATCTGCGGCTGCGGCGTAACGACATCAGCTTCACCGACATCGGCGTGACCCCGAACCAGGTCGCGGCGGGAGCGGGCGCCGAGGGCCTGGGCTGGGACAACCCGGTCTTCGACGCCGTGGTCAACCTCTCGGCCGATCAGGCGCGCGACGCCTTCGACCAGTTGGCCGGTTCGGACCACGCCAGCCTGCGCGGCTCGCTGATCCAGGACAGCCGGTTCGTGCGCGACGCGATCCTGGCGCGCGGCGACCTGGCCGGCGTCGACGGAACCTCGGCGTGGGGGCAGATCTTCGGCGGCTGGGGCTCCATGAAGGGCGACGGCAACGCGCAGAGCTACGATCGCGACATCCAGGGGCTGCTGACGGGCTACGACGGCTCGCTGGGCCAGGATATCCGCGCCGGCGTCGCCGCGGGCTACAGCACCAGCGACCTGAAGACCGCGCGCGCCAAGCACGACGTCGAGACCTATCACCTCGGCGGCTATGTCCTGGCGGAGCGCGGCGGGGTGTCGTTCCAGCTCGGCGGCGCCTATGCGTGGCATGAGGTCGAGGCCTCGCGCCGGGTCGCGTTCGGAACGTTCGCCGAGACCCTGTCGAGCGACTATTCGGCCCACACCTACCAGGCGTTCGGCGAGGTCGCCCTGAAGCGTGAGGTGGCCGGCACGACGCTGCAACCGTTCGCCGGCCTGGCCTATGTCGCGCTGACCGACGCCGATGTTAGCGATCAGGGCGGCGCCGCCGCGCTGCATGGCGGCGGCGACGAACACCTGACCTACGGTTCGGTCGGCGTGCGCCTGAAGAGCGACCTGAACGCCGGGGAGCTTCACCTGCGTCTCGCCGGCTCGGCCGCGCTGCGCCATGCGTTCGGTGATCGCGCGCCGACCATCGACCTGGCCTTCAGCGGCGCGCCGTCGTTCAGGATCGTCGGCGCCCCGATCGACAAGGACAGCCTCGCCGTCAATCTGGGCCTGGAAGCCGACCTCGGCGCGAGCGCCGTGCTGGGCGTCAGCTACGCCGGGGACTATGGCGACCGCTCGACCGACCACGGGGCTCGCGCCCAGCTCAGCTGGAGGTTCTGATCGGAGGCGGCGGCGCGGCTCAAGATTGCTCGTTGCAGAACCGTGTTATACTAAACCGGCGCGTGTCATGACGTAACGGCGTTGTGACAAATCCGCGTTTGGTGGCAAGGGGGCTTGCAAGTGCTGATGAGGATGCGTCGCGCCATCGTGGGCGCCGGTGCGCCGGCGTGCATGGGCGCGGTCCTGGCCGCCGCCGTTTCCTTCGCCACGCCCGCCGCGGCCCAGGTGACCCTGCCGTCGCGCCAGGAACTGGACCCCGCCAACGCCGCCCCGATCGCGGCCGCGCCGCGGGGCGACCTGTTCAAGGGCGTGGAGGCCGGTCCCTGCGCCTTCCGCGACAGCCCGGTCAAGGTCACCCTGAAGGCGGTGGAGTTCCAGGGCGCGAGGTCCGGTCCGCTGGCGCTGTCGGACCAGGCCCTGGCCTCGACCTATGCCGAGTTCGTCGGCCGCGAGACGCCGGTCAGCGTGGTCTGCGACATCCGTGACCGGGCCGCGACGCTCTATCTGCGGCGCGGCGTGCTGGCCAGCGTGCTCATTCCCGAGCAGCGGATCGTCGAGGGCAAGCTGATCCTGACGGTCGTCGAGGCGCGGATCGCGGCGGTGAACTATCACGGCGACGCCGGCCCGGCCCAGAAGCAGGTCGTCCGCTTCCTGGATCACCTGCGCGGCCTGACCCCGTTCGACCTGGACGTCGCCCAGCGCTACCTGCTGCTGGCCTCCGACGTGCCCGGCGCGCGCATCCAGTCGGTGCTGAAGGCCTCGCCGCAGGGGCAGGGCGCGCTGGATCTCGAGATCGCCATCACCCGCGACGCCGTCGATGGCTCGGTGGTTGCCCAGAACTACGGCTCCAAGACCGTGGGCCGGGACCTGACCCTGGCGCGCGTCGACTTCAACGGCTTCACGCCGCTGGGCGAACGCACCTCGATCCTTGGCTACGGCACGCTGTCCAGCGACGAGCAGCGGGTGATCCAGGTTGCCGAGCGCTTCTACATCGGCGGCGATGGCCTGGCGGCCGATCTTTCCGGCGCATGGGGCTGGACCCGGCCGGGCGACGTGCTCAAGCCGCTGGGCCTGGAGGGCGAGTCCTTCGCCGGCAGCCTCCGCCTGACCTACCCGCTGGTCCGTCACCGCCGCCACAACCTCAACATCGGGGTCGGGCTGGACTGGGTGGACCAGAAAGTCGAGTTCGGCGGCGGCGCGGCCGTGCTGACCGAAGACAAGCTGCGGGTGTTCTTCCTGAGGCTGGACGGCCACTACGCCCCAGCCAGTCTGGCTTCGCATTCGGTGGCCATGACCGGCCTGGTCGAGCTGCGTCAGGGAAGCCGCGGCCTGGGCGCCAGCAAGTACGGCGACCTTTCGGCCTCGCGCTTCCTGGGCAAGCCCGAGGCCACGGTCGTGCGGGCCGAGGGCGAGTTCGGCGGCCGGCTCGCCGGTCCGCTGATCGGCAAGCTGAACGTCGCCTGGCAGCATACGGACGATCCCCTGTTGTCCTACGAGGAGTACGGGGTCGGAAACCTGACGATCGGGCGCGGCTACGACCCGTCGGCGGCGTCCGGCGACCGCGCGATCTCGGGCTCGCTCGAGATCAGCACCACGCCGCTGGCCCTGCCGTTTGCTCTCAAGGGCGGGGGGAGGGCGGCCTGGCGGCCCTACGCCTTCTATGACGTCGCCGAGCTGACCAATCTGGGTCTGGGGGGCGGCAAGCTGGACCTGACCTCGGCGGGGGTGGGGCTGCGCGCGCAGATCACCTCGCGCGTGGCGCTGGACCTGACCTGGGCCAAGCCCTTCGACAGCCCGTTCGGGGTCGGCGACGAGCCGCCCTCGCGGGTCCTGATCTCGCTGTCCGCCGCCCTGTTCTAGACCGTCGAAGACCCGGAGCGTCCATCATGACCCCGTCGCCGATCCGCCCGACCTTCTCTCGTACGGCCTCGCGCCCGGCGCACCGAACCAAGTTGCTGGCGGCTTCCGCTCTGGTCAGCTCCCTGATGGGCGGCGTGGCGGCGATGCTGGCTCAGCCGGCGATGTCGGGAACCTTGCCGGGCATTCCCAGCGCCGCCAACATCACGGTCTCGACCGGCGGCTCGCAGCCGGTGATCAGCTTTCCCGACGCCATCACGCTGCAGATCGAGCTGAACGCGCCCCGGACGGTCATCAACTGGACCGACCTGCACCTCAGCAGCGGCGACGCGATGAACTTCCTGTTCGACTCCGCCAGCGACATCGTCCTGAACAAGACCACCAGCCAGATCCGGTTCGACAACGGCAGCGTGGTGACCGGCAAGGTCGGGGCGGCGACGGCCGGCAATGTCTGGTTCTATTCGCCCCAGGGCGTGATCATTTCGCCGGGCGCGACCATGACCGCCGGCGGCTTCCTGTTCAGCAAGGGCTCGGGGCTGGTCGACGCCAGCTTCGTCGATTCCGCCGCGCCGCTGACCTTCCTGCGCTCGACCGCCGATGCTCTGATCCAGATGACCACGATCAGCTCGGCGACCAGCGCCTCGATCAACAGCAGCGGCGACGTCGTGCTCAGCGCCTCCAGCGGCGCCCTCAACGTCTCCACCGCGGTGGGCGCCACGGTGGACATCTCCACCACCTCGGGTTCGATCACCGCCAGCGAAGTCGTCGCCACCAGCGGCGCGGCCAGCGTCGCCGCCGGCGGCCCCGGCGCGACCGTCACCCAGATCACCGGCGACACCGGCGTCACGGTCTCGTCGAGCGCCAACACCTCGGTCGGCGCGGCCACGACAACGACCTCGGGCGACATCCTGCTCACCAGCAACGGCTCGGCGTCGCTGACCCTGGGCAATTCGGCGCGCGACGTCACCATCAGCGCTCCGCAGGTCTTCGTGAGCACGATCGACGCGGCGCGCGACGTGTTCGTGACCGGTTCGACGGCCGCCTATGTGACCAACCGCATCTTCGCCGGCGACGACATCGAGATCACGGCTTCGGCCGGCGACGTCTCGGCCGGCGGCGCCTATCTGAAATCGACAGGCCTGGGCGCCAGCGACGACGCACACATCCTGCTGCGCTCCGACACCGGCTCGGTCAACGCCGGCAACACCTTGCTGACCCAGGGAACCGGCGCGCAGGCCGGCGACATCACCATCCAGGGGGCGACGACCGCGAGCCTGGGCACGGCCACCTCGACGCGCGACATCAAGGTCAGCGGAACCTCCGCCAGCCTGAGCAACGGCTCGGCGGCGCGCGACGTCTTCGTCACCGCGACGACCGGAAACGCTACCGTCGTCACCGCGGCCACGGCCGGCGACGACGTCGAGGTCACGACCACCTCGGGCGACGTCCTGGCCAGCGGCGCGACGCTGAAGTCGACCGGCGCCGGGGCGACCGACGACGCCCACGTGCTGGCCAGGTCGAGCGACGGCGCGGTCAATGTCGGTGCGGCCATCACCCAGGGCGCGGGTGCGACGGCGGGCGACGTCACCCTTGACGCGGGCGGAACGATCACCGCCGGTTCGCTGACGGCGACGCGGGACGCCAAGGCGGTCGCGGCGGGCGATATCGACGTGACTTCGGCCACGTCCGACCGCGACATCACCATCACCTCCAACGGCGGCCAGGCGATCCTGCGCGCCGCGACGCTGACGGGTTCAGGCTCCGGCCATGATCTGTCGATCACGGCGGTCGGCAACGCGGTGCTGGGCGATCCGGACTATACGGCGATCAAGACGGCCAACCTCTTCAGCCGCACGGGCGGCAACACCGGCACGGCCAGCGTCAAGTCGACGGGCGGCGTCGCCATGGTCCACCTCGACACCAGCGCCCTGATCGACACCCTGGAGGGCGCCGATGTCGACGTGACCGTCGCCAGCGGCCTGGCGAGCTTCGGCACGATCACCGCCCTGACCGGCAACCTCTACGCCGAGACCTACGACGGCGGCCTGACCGTCGGTTCGGCCACGGCCAGCAGCGGCACGCTGGCGCTCTATGTCGCCGGCGGCGACCTGACGATCACCGGCTCGGTCCACGGCGACGGCGCCACCCATCTGGAGACCGACGGGCTGCTGGACGGAACGGCGGCGACGCTGATCTCCAGCGGCGACGACCTGACCCTGATCGGCGGCAGCGTCGACGTCGGCGAGGTGACGGCCGCTCTGGCGCTGGACGCCACCGCCGCGACCGGAAACATCGTCGTCCAGAAGGCCGTGGCCGGCGAGACCGTCGTGGTGGCCGCGATCAATGGCGACGCCACGCTGCGCGGCGCCGAGGGGCCGGACGGCGTCACGGTGCTGGCCATGAACACGGCCACGTTCGGGGCCGACGACAAGGCCTCGATCACCACCGCCAACTATGCGATCACCAATCCCAGCTGCGGCTGCGGTACGGACGGCCTGCAGGTCCTGTCCTACGACGGCGACGTCGTGGTCAACATCAACTCGGCCAGCAACGGGATCACCCTGGTCGGGGCGGCGATCGACGGCAGCGCGACTGTCGTCCAGAAGACCGGCGATCTGGTGATCGGCGAGCTGGCGGCCTACGACATCACGATCGAGGCGATGGCTGGCACACTGGACGTCAGCGCCATCAGCAGCGGCGGGGACTACACGGTCACCGCCCAGGATTTCGTGGGCGACAGCCTGACGCCCTATCTGTTCAACGGCGACATCCGCGACGTCACCATCACCGACACCCTGGGCGACCTCGACCTGGGAAGCCTGTCGCTCTACGCCGGCCGCAAGCTGACCGTCACCAGCCAGGCCGGCGCGGTGCTGGGTTCGGCGCAGCTACTGGCCGGTACGGGCGTGGGCGACGGCGAGGTCCGCGTGACCGGCCAGGGCGTCTCGCTGGATACGGCCGAGGCCGACTACGACGTGGACCTGAACGCCGGAACCGGCGCGGTGACCGTGGGGACCAGCGTCACGGCCGGCTACAACTATCATCTGACGGGCGCCAGCTTCTCGGCCAACGCCCTGTCGCCGACGGGGACCCAGGCCGGCAGCTGGTTCATTAAGGTTCCGAGCGGCTACGACTTCGACTTCACGGGGCGCGACCTGCACTATGTGGGCGGGATCGGCGTCGAGATGGTCAATGGCGACGTCACCGGCGGGGACGTCACCAGCGATACAGGCGATGTCTATCTCGAGGCCAACAACGTTCAGGTCGAAACCCTTAGCGCGGCGAATGGCCAGGTCACTGCACACGGCTATTTCGGCGACGCCCTGATCGCCTCGGCCACGGCCGGCGACCAGATCATCGTCACCGCCAATCTGGGTGACGCCAAGCTGGGCTCGGCGATGCTGACGGGGACGGGAACCAACAGCCTGCTGGTCACCGCCACGAATGGCGACGTGGTGCTGGGCGCGGCCACGCCGGGCGCGATCACCACGGCCAACATCGTCACATCGGCGGGGTCTGGCACGATCGTCGAGGCCTCGACCACCACGGGCTCGGTCGATGTCAACCTGGACCATACGACCGCTGCCGACCTGACCACGATCGACGCGCTGAATGCGGTCAACATCACGGTGCTCAACGGTTCGCAGCGGATCATCGCCGCGCGGTCGATCACCGGAGCCGTGAACATCGACGGCCCCAGCGGCGCCTTGACGATCGACGGACTGACCGCGAACGCGGACTCTCAGGTGAACGGCGACGGCGACACGCGGCTCGTCTCGGCCCTCGTCGATGGCGACCTGACGGTGACCTCGGCCACCGGCAATCTGCGCTTCGGCGACGCGGTACCCGGCCGCGTGATCGACGTCAGCGGCGCCCTGACCCTGGAGGCGGCCACCGACATCGCCCAGCAGGGCGTGCTGAAGGCCAATTCGCTGGGCGTGACCTCGGGAACGGGCGTCGTCCTGCTGGGCGCCAACGAAGTCTCCTACCTGGACGCGGTCAGCGTCACGGCCGGCGGTTTCGCCTTCAACGACACCCTGGCCTTCGACCTCTACGGTCCGATCACCGCGATCGGCCAGACGGTGGAACTGCGTTCGGCCCACGCCATCGGCCAGGTCTCGACCGGGATCATCACCGCCCAGACCCTGATCGGGTCGTCCGTCGGCGGGGCGAACTTCGGCGCCGCCAACCAGGTGGCGCAGCTGGGCGACTTCACCAATACCGGCGGCCTGCTGAAGCTGGTCGACGGCCGCTCGCTGACCATCACCGGAACCGTGCTGAGCACGGGGACGCTGGCCCTGACCTCGCATGCCGGCATGACCTTCGCCAGCACCGGCAAGGTGACGGCCGACGGGACGGGCGACGCGATCGTGCTGGCTTCGGACGGAACCTTCACCAATGCGCGCGGCGCCGACGCGGTGACCGCAACCAACGCCGCCGGCCGCTGGCTGATCTACACCCAGGCGGTCGGCAACGCGTCCGGCTCGACGGCGGCCAACAGCTTCAATGGCCTGGCGGGCAAGAGCTTCTACGGCTCGGCCTACGACTTCTCCAACGAGACCCTCGCCGTCGCCCCCAACGCCGGCAACCGCTTCGTCTACGTCTACCAGCCGACCCTGACGGTGACGCCGGTCAGCCAGACCGTGACCTATGACGGCAGCGTTCCGAGCACCTCGGCGACGATCACCGGCCTGGTCAACGGCGACCTGGCGTCCGACGCCTGGTCGGGCGCGGCCACGGTTTCAGGCGCGACCAGCAGGAACGTGGGAACCTACGCCCTGACCGCCGCGGCCGGGACCCTGGCCTCCGACCTCAACTACGCCTTCTCGTACGGGACGGGCTCGCTGCGCATCGACCCCAAGGTTCTGACCGGCGTCCTGACGGCGAACGACAAGACCTATGACCGCAGCACCGCCGCCACGGGCGTGGTCACCCTGTCCGGGGTGATCTCGGGCGACACGGTCGGGGCCGCCGGAACCTATGCGTTCGACGACTGGAACGCCGGAACGGGCAAGACCGTCACCGCCTCGGGCGTGACCCTGTCGGGCGGCGACGCCGGCAACTACAGCCTGGGCGCGGTGTCGTCCGACACGGCCGACATCTTCAAGAAGGCGATCACCGGCGCCCTGACGGCGAACGACAAGACCTATGACCGCAGCGTCACCGCGACCGGCGTGGTGACCCTGGCCGAAGTGATCTCGGGCGATACGGTCGGGGCCGGCGGGACCTATGCCTTCGGCGACTGGAACGCCGGAACCGGCAAGACCGTCACCGCCTCGGGCGTGACCCTGTCGGGCGGCGACGCCGGCAACTACAGCCTCGGCGTGGTGTCGTCCGACACGGCCGACATCTTCAAGAAAGCGATCACCGGCGCCCTGACGGCCAACGACAAGACCTATGACCGCAGCACCGTCGCCACCGGCGTGGTCACCCTGGCCGGGGTGATCTCGGGCGACACGGTCGGGGCCGCCGGGACCTACGCGTTCGGCGACTGGAACGCCGGCACGGGCAAGACGGTCACCGCCTCGGCCGTGACCCTGTCGGGCGGCGATGCGGGCAACTACAGCCTGGGTACGGTGTCGTCCGACACGGCCGACATCTTCAAGAAGACCATCACCGGCGCCTTGACCGCCAACAACAAGACCTATGACGGCGCGACGACCGCCAGCGGGACGATCGGCCTGACCGGCGTCGTGACCGGCGACACCGTCTCGGCCGCCGGCGTCTACGCCTTCGCCGACAGGAACGCGGGCGCGGGCAAGACCGTGACGGTGTCGGGCGCGACCCTGGCCGGGCTCGACGCGGCCAACTACAGCCTGGGCGGCGTCAGCGCCGGCCTGGCCGACATCCTGCGCCGGTCGGTGACGGTGTCCGCCGACGACACGTTCAAGGTTCAGGGCCATTTCGACCCGACCCTGACCTATCGCATCACGGTGGGCGACCTGGTGGCGGGCGACGCCTTCACGGGCGGCCTGGCCCGCGACGCCGGCGAGACGGCCGGCGCCTATGCGATCACGCGCGGAACCCTGGGTTTGTCGGCCAACTACGACCTGAGCTTCACGGGCGCGGTGTTCACGATCGATCCGCTGCCGCCCGCCGAGCAGAACGCCTCGACGACGCTCAAGCATCTCAACGCCTCGCCGGACTTCACCTTGGACTGGGATCCCGAGCTCAAGCTGGAAACCCAGGGGGCGGGCTGCCCGGGCGAAGGCTGTCCGCCGCTACCCGCGACGGTGGCTTTGCTGCATTAGCGACGCCGCACGGCGGCCGCCCGCAGTACGACCGACTCTGACGCCGCTCGACGGCATCTTTGCCACCGAGCGGCGACTCGCGATCTGTAGGGCGTCGCATCGCGCGAGGATTCATCATGACCCCTGAGGCCTTTTCGACCCTGGCCGCCCGTCTGGGCGCGGCCGTGCAGGTGCGGCCCGTGCTCGACACCGTCCAGTTCCGTGTGGGCGGCCGCGCGTTCGCGACCCTGGGGTGGCCGGAAGCCGGCTGGGCCGTGGTCAAACTCAGCCTGAAGGACCAGGCCGCGGCCCTGGCGATGAGCGACGCGGTGGCGATCGAGCCGAAGCGCCCGCGCGGCTCCGGCGTCACCCTGGTCTGGCTCAAGGGGATCGACGAGGACACGATGGCCTACATCCTGGCCGCCGCGTTCGGTGTGGCCTACGCCAAGGCCGCGCGCTCGCGAGCGGGCAGGGGGCGCGGCGCCGTGCTCGGCGCGGCCAAGGGAGCGGCGTGAGGTCATGAGCGCAGGCGTGAAGATCGTGGCCGTGCTGGCCGCCCGCGAGGGCAAGGGCGCGGCGTTGGAGGCGCTGTTGCTGGGCATGGCCGAGGCCTGCCGGGCCGAGCCGGGCAATCTGCGCTGGGACGTCTGGCGCGACCAGGCCGATCCGACCCGTTTCGTGCTCGACGAACTCTATGTCGATAACGCAGCGGTGGCGGCTCACCGGGCCAGCCCGCACTTCGCGTCCTATCTGGCGAGAATCGGCGACCTGGCCGAGCGCACGTCCCTGGTGCTCGATCCGGCCGACCTGGGGTAAGGCTCAGACGCGAGATACGCTCGTGTCAGGCGAAATTCCCCAGGTTCCTGTCGCCTGCCGGCAATATCGTATTTGCGTCCGTCGCCGGGATATGGTGGTGACAATTCAGGTTCGCTGGTCAGGTCCGCTGGCCAAGTCGAGCGGATCAGCGCCAGTCGGGCGCGTCCGGTAATGCGTAGGGGAGGTCGAGGCTGTCGGGGGTCCAGCAAGCGCCGTCTTTGCTGGCGCTTTATGAAGAAAAGCGCCTGAGCCTCGTACGCCTGTTCACCGCGCGGCTGCGTTCGCGCGCCGAGGCCGAAGATCTCGTCCAGGAACTCTATTTCAAGGTCACGGCCATCGAGGGCGGCACCGCGTCGGCCGGCGGCGGCTCGGCCCTGCTTTATCGCATGGCCGAGAACCTGATGCTGGATCGCCTGCGCAGCGCCCAGCGCGGCCAGGCGCGCGACGAGCACTGGCGGCGCACCCAGGGCGGCGAAGGCCTGGTGGACGGCGATCAGCCCGCCGACGCGCCCTCGGCCGAGGCCGTGGTCGAGAGCCGCCAGCGGCTGGCCATCGTGCTGAACGTGCTCGAAGAGCTGTCGCCGCCGGTCGCGCGCGCCTTCCGCCTGCACAAGCTGGAGGGCCTCAGCCATTCGGAAACCGCCACGGCCATGGGCGTGAGCCGCAGTTCGGTGGAAAAGTACGTAAGCTCGGCCTTGAAAGCCGTCGCCAGGAGGCTGCATGAGGAGTCGTGACGCAGCCTGCGGGTTTTTTGACGAACTTTCTGGAGGGGATCGTTCGTCGGCGACGTCTACTGTATGGGCGAGCGTCGATGGGCGCGGGGACAGGGTGGCATGAGCCTTTCGCGAAGGAACATGGATGAAGCCGTCGATTGGCTGGTTCGCCTGCAAGGCGAAACGGTCACCGCCGACGATTGGCTTGCCTTCGACGCCTGGTTGAACGCCGCGCCGGAGCACGGCGAGGCCTATGACGTCGTCGCCGCCCAGGATGAGGAACTCAAGCGGCTGTCGGCCGTCTCGCCGTCGGCCGTGGTCACCCCGCTTCGCCCGCGGCCGTCGCGCCGCGCGTGGCTGTGGAGCGGCGGCGCGGCGCTGGCCGCCGCCTTCGTGGCCGCGGCTGTGCTGGGCCCGGGCCTGCTGAATTCGCCGGCCGAGACGATCTATTCCACGGGCAAGGGCGAGCGCCGGACGATCGCGCTCGAAGACGGCTCGCACGTCGATCTCGCGCCCGGCTCGCGCATGGTCGTGCGGTTCACGCACGGCGAGCGCCACGTCGACTTGGGCGACGCCCAGGCGATCTTCGACGTCACCAAGGATCCGTCGCGCCCCTTCGTCATCGCCGCCGGCGACACGCGAGTGCGCGTGGTCGGCACCCGATTCGACGTGCGTCATCGCGACGGACGGGTCTCGGTGGGCGTCGAGCGCGGCCTGGTCGAGGTGTCGCCGGGCGACTCGAAGACCTACCGTCTGCCGCCCGGACGCGGCCTGACGCATGTCGAAGGCGCCAATGACGCCAAGCTCGCCGATCTGGCGCCGGGCGAGGCCACGGCCTGGCGGAACGGGCGATTGATCTATCGCGATAGGCCTTTGACCGAGGTGGCCGGCGATCTGAACCGCCTGTTCGACAAGCCCGTGCGCATCGTGGACGGGAAAGCCGGGGGGATGCGACTTTCCGGCGTGTTGATCGTTGATGGCCAGGATGCGATGGTCTCGCGCTTGGCTAAGCTCTTGCCGTTGGAAGTGGCGGTCGCGGATGACGCGATCGAACTCCGCGCGCGCTAGCGCCGCCAGAATTTTCTAGGCGGGCCTTTGCGGGCCAGGGGTGCGGCGGGGGCCATGCAGCGGGCAGGGGGACGAATGGCGCGGCCGCCCTGGCCGTCGCGACTCGCTCGCGTCCTGCTGGCGTCGGCCGCTGTCGCTGGCCTGGCCGTCGGTTCCGCCGCGGCCGCCGACATTACGCTCCACATCCCCGCCAAGAGCCGCAAGGACGCGTTGATCGACCTCGGCGTCCAGGCCGGGGTCAGCCTTGGCGGCGCTTCCAACTGCGGCGGCCGCGCGCCGGCCCTCGACGGCCGCATGTCGCTGCGCAAGGCGCTCGAAAGTCTGACGGCCGGCGGCGGCTGCGATTTCCAGATCATCGACGCGGTCACGGTCAAGATCGTGGCCCGGGCCACGCCGCCTCCCACCGCCGCGCCGCGCCCCTCGGCGCCGGCCGAAGCCTCCACCCAGGTCGACAGCGTCGTCGTCAGCGCCACCAAGCGCGGCGCGCCGCTGAACGCCGCGCCCGGCGGGGTCAGCGTCGTGCGGGGCGAGCGCCTGCGGGAGCTCGACGCCGTCGACACCACCGGCGTTTCCCTGCGCACGGCCGGCTTCCTGACCACCAACCTCGGCGCGGCCCGCAACAAGATCATGCTGCGCGGCCTGTCGGACGGGGCCTTTACCGGGCGCACCCAGCAGACGGTGGGCACCTATCTCGACGACGTCCCCCTGACCTACAACGCGCCGGACCCCGACCTGCGGCTGATCGACGTCGAGCGGGTCGAGGTGCTGCGCGGGCCGCAGGGCGCGCTCTACGGCGGCGGTTCGCTGAGCGGCATCTACCGCATCGTCACGCGCCGGCCCGAGCTGAACCAGTGGTCGCTCGAGGCGCGGGCGGTCGGGGCCTCGACCGAATCCGGCTCGGCCAGCGGCAAGATCGAGGGCGTGCTCAACGTTCCCCTGGTCGCCGACCGCGCCGCCATGCGCCTGGCGCTCTTCGACGATGTCGACGGCGGCTATGTCGACGATGTGAACCTGCGTCTGTCGAACGTCGACCGGACCACCCGCAAGGGCGGACGCCTGGCGCTGGCGACCCGGCTCAGCGACAACTGGACGCTCGACCTGTCGACCGCCGCCCAGGATCTGGCCTCGAACGACACCCAGTACACGACCCCGGACCTGGGCGGCCATCGCCGCGCCAACCAGGTGCGCGAGACGCACGGCAATCGCTTCCGCGAAGCCGCCGCCACGGTGACGGGATCGGGCGCGTGGGGGCAGTTCGAGTCGTCGACCGGCTTCGTGCGCCACCGTTACGCCAGCCGCTACGACGCCACCGCCGCCGTCGAGCAGATGAGCGACACGGCCGTGGACCTGGGTCTCTTCGACGAGGGCAGCGACGTGCGCCTGTGGGTCGAGGACATGACCTGGACCTCGCCGTCCGACCGGCGGCTGACCTGGCTGCTGGGCATCTACGGCCTGGTCGGCGAGGAGCGCAGCCGGGGCGAACTGCGCGGCAGCACCTCCCGCCAGAGCCTGCGGCTATACTACGACGAGACCCGCGTCGATCGCCGCCGCGAAGGCGCGCTCTACGGCGAGACGACCTGGGCCATCGGCGCGGGCTGGTCGGCCAGCGCCGGCGCGCGGGCTTCCGACAGCCGCGTGCGGACCGTCTCGTCGATCATCGCGCCGTCGCCGGGGCGATCGCGCGATTTCGACAAGGAAGCCAGCTTCTCGGGCGTCTCGACCAAGCTCTCGATCCAGAAGACCCTCAGCGGGGGAGGGATGATCTATGCCCTGACCTCCGAGGGCTATCGCTCGGGCGGGTTCAACTCCGGCGGCCTGACCCCGCCGTCGTCGAGCCTCGACCACTTCTCGCCCGATCACCTGCGCAACTACGAGATCGGCGCCAGCCTGCGCCCCCTGGCCGGCAGGCTGACCCTGCGCGCGGCGCTGTTCCACGACGTATGGCGCGACATCCAGACCGACCAGTACCTGAGCTCGGGCCTGTCCTATACCGCCAATGTCGGCGACGCCCGCAACACCGGCCTGGAGCTGGAAGGTCTCGTGCGGTTGGGTCCGCGCTGGCAGTTGCAGGGCAACGCCCTGCTCAATCGGCCGCGGATGGTGCGGATCGCCACCAGCTTCGCCTCGGTCAATGACGCGGCCTTGCCGGGTGTGCCCGACCTGTCGGCGGGCGCGACCCTTCGCTACGAGCGTCCGTGGGGAACGCGGCGGATCGTGCTGACCAGCGACGTAAACTATGTCGGCCGCTCGCGCATGACCTTCGATCCGCGCTATTCGCCGGAGATGGGCGGCTACGTCACCGGCCGGCTGAGCGGCCAGCTGCGCGGCGACGACTGGAGCCTGGGCCTGGCGGTCACCAACCCGGCCAACACTTCGGGCGACACCTTCGCCTACGGCAATCCCTTCTATTTTGGCCAGGTGCGCCAGGTCACGCCGCTGCGTCCGCGCACCTGGACCGTGGAACTCGCCAAGGCCTTCTGACGTTGTGCATGGTTATCGTGCGTTTTCCTTGAGGGGGCGCCTTTTCGGCGCCGTCTGACCCATGACGGATCCGCGACACGCGGGTCTATCGGGGGAACTGCCGATGACCGTACTCTCGGGCCTGGTCTGCGCTCACAACGAGGAAGCGCGCCTGGCCGACTGCCTGGCCGCCTTGTCGTTCTGCGACGAGATCGTCGTGGTGGCGGACCGCTGCTCGGACCGCACCGAAGCCATCGCCCGCCGCATGGGCGCGCGAGTGGTCTCGGGCATCTTCCCGGTGGAAGGCGTGCGCAAGACGGCCGGCGTGGCGGCCTGCCGTGGTCAATGGGTGTTCGAGCTGGACGCCGACGAGGGCGTGCCCCCCGAACTGGCCCGCGAGATCCGCACCCTGGTCAATGCCGCCGACAGCGCTGACTGGTACCAGGTTCCGGTCGACAACTACATCGGCGAGCGCCTGGTCCGTCGCGGCTGGGGCGGCTCGTTCGGCGCCTCGTCGGTGGCCCGCCTGTTCCGCAAGGGCGTCAAGACCTGGAAGAACGACCGGGTGCACCCCGGCACCGTGTTCACCGGCGAATGCGGCGGTCGCCTGCACGCCGCCATCGTCCACAAGGTCGACGACGACCTTCCCGACATGATCCAGCGCCTGAACCGCTACACCGACCTGCGCGCCCAGGACCTGGCCGACAAGGGCAAGGTCAAGGGGCTGGCCGACGACGCCTTCCGCGGCGTGCGCCGGTTCTTCAAGTGCTACGTCTCGCGCCAGGGCTACAAGGAAGGCGACTACGGCTTTGCGATCGCCGTGATGGCCGGCCTCTATCCGCTGCTGTCGAACCTGAAGGCGCGCGAACTGATGGCTTCCCGCCGCACCCTGGTGATCAGCGCCGAGCCGAACGGCGCCTCGGCGTCCGAACTGGTTCTCGGCCAGGCCGGGTGATCGGCCGGATGATCGATCGTCTGCTCATCCTGGCCATGCTCGGCCCGGAGCTGGCGCTGTGGCGCCGCGCCGGACGCCGCCCCGTGGTCTGGTGGCGCGACGACGACGCTCGCCATACCGGGCCGGCGCTGACGCTGCTGCTGGGCATGTCGGCCCGCTATTCGGCGCCCCTGACCGTGGCGGCGATCCCCGACGGCGACCTTCCGGCCCTGGTCGGCGCCTGCGGCGTGACGCCGGGCGTCGAGCTGGCCATCCACGGCTTCCGGCACGAGAACCGCGCCTCGCCGGGACGCGCTTCGGGCGAGGTGATCGACGGCGACAGCCTCGCCGATGTGCTAGCGTCGCTCGATACAGCGCTGGCCGCCTTCGCGAAAGCCGGGGTCAGGCCCTCGCTGTTCGTGCCGCCCTGGAACAACGTTCACCGCACCCTGGAGACGGCCCTGGCCGTCCGTGGCGTCGGCCTGTCGGGCTATGACGGGATGCTGGCGCCCGAGGCGCTGCCGCCGCGTATCGACGCCCACCTGGACATCATGCGCTGGAAGCCGACGGCCCGGTTCCGGGGCGCACGCCGGTTCCTGGATCGCGCCCGCCGCCTGCTGGCCGAGCGCCGTCGCAAGCGGGCCTGGAACGAGCCCATCGGGCTGCTGACCCACCATCTTGATCACGACGAGGCCGCCTGGCGCTTCCTCGCCCTGATCCTGCCGGTTCTTCAGCCGCAAGCCCGGCCCTTGCTCTCGGCCGAGGTCGCTTCGCAGGCGGCCTGAGCGGCGCGAGATCCGTCACGCAAGAGGCGGCTAGCCGAAACCTCCCACAACCGATAAGCACGCAGAGTTGCGTGAGCGTGTATGCTCTCGTGAGCGTTTCGGGGCGTCTTGGGGGCGTGAAAGTGTCGAGATACGGAGGCGTCGCGGGGGCGGCGTTGGTGATGGGGGCTGCTCTGCTGGGCGGGCCGGCCATCGGCGAGGAGCCGGCCAAGGCTCAGGTCGTCCAGGCGGACGCGAACAAGGCTGACGCCAGCAAGGCCAAGTCGGCGCAGAAGGCGGTCGACCCGACCATCGCGCCCGATCCCGCCGTCCGCCAGGGCGTGCTGCCCAACGGCCTGCGCTACCTGGTCATGCGCAACGCCGTGCCGAGCGGGGCGGTGTCGCTGCGCCTGGCCGTCGACGTCGGCAGCCTGGAAGAGAGCGACGCCGAGCGCGGCACGGCCCACTTCGTCGAGCACATGGCCTTCCGCTCCACCCGCCGCTATCCGGAAGGCGGCCCCGACCGGGTGTTCGCGCCGTGGGGCGTGGTGTTCGGCCGCGACCAGAACGCGGTCACCGACTACTTCTCGACCTCCTACATGCTCGACATGCCCAAGCCGGACGACGCCCAACTGAAGACGGGCCTGGGCTGGCTGCGCGACGTGGCCGACGGCGTGATCTTCACCACCGACGGCGTGACCCGCGAGCGCGGCGTCGTGCTGGCCGAGATGGAGACGCGCGGCGGGCCGCAGATGGACGCCCAGCAGGCGATCTCGCGCTTCCAGGCCCCGGAGTCGCGCTCGGTGCAGCGGATGCCGATCGGCACGCGCAAGACGCTGGACGCGGCCACGCCCGTCAGCCTCAAGAAATTCTACGACGCCTGGTACCGGCCCGAGCACGCCGTGGTCACCGTGGTCGGCGACCGGCCGGTCGAGGCGCTGGAGGCGCTGGTCCGCGAGACCTTCTCCGACTGGAGCGGGCGCGGGCCCAAGCCGGTCCGGGTCCCGGTGACGATCACGCCCGCCAAGCGTGAGTTGGACGCCTTCGCCATCGGCCACGAAAGCCTGCCGACGGCGATCAGCGTCTGCCGCCTGCGGCCGGGCGTTCCGCCGCAGATCGACACCGTCGAGTTCCAGCGTCGCGAGATCATGTCCCAGGTCTGGCAGACGATCTTCAACCTGCGCCTGGCCCGCCGGGTCTCGGGCGGCGAGACCCACCTGCTGGGCGCCCTCGCGTTCGGGGCCCAGACCCGCGAAATGTCGGCGACCTGCATGGTCGCCATGCCCACCAACGACTCCTGGGAGGCCGCCCTGGCCGAGAGCCAGGCCGAGTTCAACCGGCTGGCCAAGACGCCGCCGACCGACATCGAGTTCGAAACCGCCGTCGAGAAGATCCGCTCGCTGGTGCGCGGCGCCAGCACCAACGCAGCTTCGCGCAAGTCTCCGGACCTGGCGTCCGGACTGCTGAGCAAGGCCTTGGCCGGACAGGTCGCCCGCTCGCCGGCCGACTCCCTCTACGTCTTCGACCGCGCGGTCGAAGACGCCACGGTCGACGACATGCGCGCCGCCATGGCCGAGGACTGGTCGGGAACCGGGCCGCTGCTGTCGGTCACCGGCGCCAAGCCGCCGACCCGCGAGGCCCTGCTGGCCGCCTGGACCCGCAACGGCGACGCGGTCAGCGACGCGCCGCTCGTCAAGCCAGCCTCCAACGCCGTCTGGGCCTATGGCGACTTCGGTCCGGCGGGGCAGGTCGTCCGGCGCGAGACCATCGCCGATCCGGGCTTCGTGCGGCTGACCTTCGCCAATGGCCTCGTGCTGAACTTCAAGCAGACCGACGTCCAGCCCCACAAGATCGAGGTGCGCCTCAACTTCGGGGCGGGCCGCCGCGAGATCGCCGACAAGGACAACACCATCGCCGAGTTCGGCCTGGCGATGATGAGCAGCGGGGGTCTCGGCAAGCACAGCGCCGAAGACCTGGAGACGCTGTTCCCGACCGGCGGCCTGGTGAACTTCGACACCAATCTCGGGGTCACGACCTTCTCGATCGACACCTCGATCTTCGGCGACTCGCTGGGCCGGGAACTGGAGATCCTGGCCGCGTTCGTGACCGATCCGGGCTTCCGCAGCACGCTCGACGCGCGCCTGCCGACGGCGGCCGACCTGGCCTACCGCTCGATGCGCAGCATGCCGCCGTCGACCCTGTCGGACGCCATCGCCAAGCGGTTCGATCCCACCGGCGCCAGCAGCCTGCCGCCGCAGTCCGAGCTCCTGGCGATCCGCTCGTCCGACTTCTCCCGCGTGCTGCGTCCGATCCTGACCACCGCGCCGCTGGAACTGACCATCGCCGGCGACGTCGACGAGGCCACCGCCATCCGCGCCGCCGCCCGCACCTTCGGCGCCTTGCCGGCCCGTCCGGTGACCGACCGCGCGCGCCCGGACGTCCACTTCCTGAGCTATCCGGACGATCCCGTGCCGCCGATCCGCGTCGAGCACGGCGGCTCGGCCGACAAGGCCGCCGCGGCGCTGATCTGGCCGCTGTACGTGGCCTCGCCCGAGCGCCGGAAGGAGGAGTACGCCCTGAAGCTCCTGGCCTCGGTGTTCGACACCGCGCTGCGCCGGCGCATCCGCGAGGAGCTGGGCAAGACCTACGCTCCGGTCGTCTCGACCGCCACGCCCGACCACGGCGACCAGGGCGTACTGGAAGTCTCGATCGAGGCCGATCCGAAGGACCTGGCCAATCTGGCGACCGAAGCCGAGGCCGTGGCCGCGCGCCTGCGCAACGGCGAGATCACCGAGCAGATGCTGACCGACGCCCGCCAGCCGATCCTGGCCACCATCCGCGCCAATCGCGAGACCACCGCCTGGTGGGCCGGCGCCATGGCCGGTTCGGCGACCGATCCGGCCGTTCTGCAGGAGGCCCTGCTGGTCGAGCCCCTGGTCACCTCGCTGACGGTCGAGGATCTGCGCGCGGCCGCGCGAACCTGGCTCAAGCGCCCGCCGATCGTCGGCTTCGCCTATCCCGCCGCCAACGCCAAGACCGCCGAAGTCTCGACGGGAGCCGCTCGATGATCCTCCGCGCCCTTCATCCCGCCGCCCTGTTGATCGCCCTGGCCGCGACCGGCGTCGCCCACGCCGCCGCCGATCCGCGCGAGGCGTGCCTCGCGGCCGACACCTCCAAGCGCCTCGTCGACCGCGAGGTCGTGGCGGCCGACTGCACCACGGCGCTGGACGCCGGCGTCCAGGACGCGTCGGTCAAGACCCGCCTGCTGGTGGCCCGCAGCAAGGCCCGCTGGCGGCTCGACCACGACGCAGATGCGCTGGCCGACGCCGACGCCGCGCTGAAGCTGTCGCCGGGCGATATCGAGGCCCAGGTGGCGCGGGGGGCGGCCCTGTTCCATCTCGACCGCGACGACGAGGCCCTGGCCATTTTCGACGCCGTGCTGAAGGCCCATCCGACGCATACCGACGCGCTGCTGTATCGCGGCCGCGTCAAGCAATGGACCAAGCACGACGCGGCCGGCGCCCGCGCCGACTACGACGCCGCCATCGCCGCCGATCCCCGGTTCTACCGCGCCTATCTGCAGCGCGCCGACCTGCTGGAAAGCACGGACCCGGCCGCCGCCGAGCGCGACCTGAAGACGGCCATCGGCGTGACCGACGATCCATACGGCGCCCAGCTGCGCCTGGGCGAACTCTACGAAGGCCAGGAACGCTACGCCGAGGCGCGCAAGCTCTACGACGCCATGGTCAAGGCCGATCCCAAGGACGGCTACGCGCTGAGCTATCGTTCGATCCTGCGGGGATCGCGGGGCGACAAGTCCGGCGCCCTGAGCGACGCCAAGGAGGCCGTGCGGGTGGATCCCAAGGAGTCCCGCGGCTTCTACGCCCTCGGGGTCGCCTATGATCAGCTCGACCAGTTCGAGCCCGCCCGCGACGCCTATCGCGAGGCGTTGAAGATCGATCCCGACTATTCGCGGGTGCTCCGTGCCCTGGGCGAGCTGCTGCGTCGGAACAAGGCCTATGACGAGGGTCTGGTCGTGCTGAACAAGGCCCTCGAGCTGGACGCCAAGGACGCAGACGCCCGCTTCCAGCGCGCGCTGCTGCTGAACGCCAAGGGCGAGTCCGCCAAGGCGATGGCCGACTACGACGTGCTGATCGCCGACAAGGTCGAACACGCCGCCACCTACTACAACCGCGCCCTGCTGCTGAAGGATCAAGGCAAGTGGGAGGCGGCCCTGGCCGACTACCGCAAGGCCGCCGAGCTGGACCCGAAGGACCCCGACGCGCCCAACGGCGCCGGCGAGGCCCTGGGTGAACTGAAGCGCGGCGACGAGGAGATGGCCGCCTACGCCGCCGCCCTGCGCATCGATCCGGCCAACGTCCAGGCCTATGTCAACATGGGCGTTGCCTATAACCAGCGCCAGGACTGGCCGCGGTCGCTGGACGCTTATCGCAACGCCGCCAAGCTGGCGCCCAAGCGGCCAGACCTGCAGGTCGCGATCGCCGAGCTGCTGGCGTGGCAGGGCGACGACAAGGGCGCCCGCAAGCTCTACGACAAGGCCATCGCCCTGAACCCCGACCGGGCCGCGAGCTGGGCCGCGCGGGCCGACTATCACCGTGACCAGGGACGCCCGCGCGAAGCCCTGGCGGACTATGCCCGGGCGCTGAAGCTGGCCCCGAACGACATCGACCTGCGGGTGACCCGCGCCAGCCTGCTGCGGAACCAGGACGACTTCGCCGGCGCCATGGCCGATCTCGACGCGGCCCTGGCCGTCGATCCGAAGTCGGCCTACGTGCACAACAACCGCGGCCTGGCCTATTTCGCCGCCAAGGACGACGCGGCGGCCCTGGCGGCCTATGAGGCGGCCATCGCGGCCAAGCCCGACTACGAGCCGGCCTACTACAATCGCGCCGACGTCTTCATCCGGCAGGATCGCTACGACCGCGCCATCCGCGATCTCAACGTCTCGCTGAAGCTGTCGCCGGGCGACGTCATGACCCTGACCCGCAAGGGCGCGGTCTACTGGTACCTGTCGGACTACCGCCGGGCGACCGAGGAACTGGACGCGGCCATCGCGGGCGATGCGACCTATGCCGACGCCTGGGAGTGGCGGTCCAAGGTCAAGGCCAGCCAGGGCGACACGGCCGGTGCGGCGCGCGACCTCGCGGAATCCAAGCGCCTCAGCGGAAGCTGAAAAGAGCCGAAGCTGAAAAAGGGAAGGGGGGCG
>NZ_JBWKNI010000015.1:104105-132570 GCF_059415485.1 Caulobacter sp. GW821-FHT10C03
CCTCGCGGACGGCCCCCTTCTGTCGTCTAGAGCCGTTTCACAGGATCAGTTCAGGTCCAGGCGGTCGGCGTTCATCACCTTGTTCCAGGCCGCCACGAAGTCCTTGACGAACTTGCCCTGCGCGTCGGCGCTGCCATAGACCTCGGCCAGGGCCCGAAGCTCGGCGTGGGAGCCGAAGATCAGGTCGACTCGGGTCGCGGTCCAGCGCGGCTGGCTGTCCTTGCGGCCGTGCCCGGCGAAGGCGTTGACCGCCGTCGGGCTCCAGGTCGTGCCCATGTCCAGCAGGTTGACGAAGAAGTCGTTCGTCAGCTGGCCCGGACGGTTGGTGAAGACCCCGGCCTTCGAGCCGCCGGCGTTGGCGCCCAGCACCCGCAGTCCACCGACCAGCGCCGTCAGCTCCGGTCCCGAAAGGCGCAGCAGCTGCGCCCGGTCGACCAGGGCCTCTTCCGGGGCCATGAACTGCTCGCCCGACCGCCGATAGTTGCGGAAGCCGTCCGAAAGCGGCTCCAGCGGGGCGAAGGAGTCGGCGTCGGTCTGCTCGGCGCTGGCGTCGCCGCGTCCCGGGGCGAACGGCACCTCGGTTGGCGTGCCGGCGTCCTTGGCGGCCTTCTCGACCGCCGCCGCGCCGCCCAGCACGATCAGGTCGGCCAGCGAGATCTTCTTGCCGCCCGAGCCGTCGAAGTCCTTCTTGATCCCTTCGAGCACGCCGAGAACCTTGGCCAGGACCGGCGGATCATTGACCTCCCAGTCCTTCTGCGGCGCCAGGCGGATGCGGGCGCCGTTGGCCCCGCCGCGCTTGTCCGAGCCCCGATAGGTCGAGGCCGAGGCCCAGGCCGTCGAGACCAGTTCGCCCACCGACAGGCCCGAGGCGAGGATCTTCTGCTTCAGCGCCGCGATGTCCGAAGCGTCGACCAGCGGATGGTCGGGCGCCGGGATCGGGTCCTGCCAGATCAGCGTCTCTTCCGGCACGAGCTTGCCGAGGTAGCGCGGCTTGGGGCCCATGTCGCGGTGGGTCAGCTTGAACCAGGCGCGGGCGAAGGCGTCGGCGAACTGGTCGGGGTTCTCCAGGAACCGGCGCGAGATCTTCTCGTATTCCGGGTCGAACCGCAGGGCCAGGTCCGTGGTCAGCATCCGCGGGACGTGGGTCTTGGACCCGTCGTAGGCGTCGGGGATGTCGGCCGGGGCGTCCTTGGCCCGCCATTGCTTGGCGCCGGCCGGGCTTTGGTGCAGCTCCCACTCGAACTTGAAGAGGTTCTCGAAGAAGTGGTTGCTCCACTTGGTCGGGGTCTGGGTCCAGATCACTTCCGGACCGCCGGTGATGGCGTCGGCGCCGATGCCGGTGCCGTGCTTGCTGGCCCAGCCCAACCCTTGCGCCTCGATCTCGCCGCCCTCGGGCTCGACGCCGACGAAGGACGGGTCGCCCGCGCCGTGGGTCTTGCCGAAGCTGTGGCCGCCGGCGATCAGGGCGACGGTCTCCTCGTCGTTCATGGCCATGCGGGCGAAGGTGTCGCGGATGTCGCGCGCCGCCGCCTTCGGGTCGGGATTGCCGTTCGGGCCTTCCGGATTGACGTAGATCAGGCCCATCTGCACCGCGCCCAGGGTCGGGTGCAGCTGCCGCTCGCCGCTGTAGCGCTCGTCGCCCAGCCAAGAGCCTTCGGGACCCCAGTAGAGCTCCTCGGGCTCCCATTGGTCGGCCCGGCCGCCGCCGAAGCCGAAGGTCTTGAAGCCCATCGACTCCAGCGCGACGTTGCCGACCAGCACGTAGAGGTCGGCCCAGGACAGCTTGGCGCCGTACTTCTGCTTGATCGGCCACAGCAGGCGCCGGGCCTTGTCCAGATTGGCGTTGTCCGGCCAGCTGTTGAGCGGCGCGAACCGCTGCTGGCCGCCGCCGGCCCCGCCGCGCCCGTCGGTGATCCGGTAGGTGCCGGCGCTGTGCCAGGCCAGGCGGATGAAGAGGCCGCCATAGTGCCCGAAGTCGGCCGGCCACCAGTCCTGGCTGTCGGTCATCAGGGCGTGCAGGTCGGCGACCACCGCGTCGAGGTCCAGGCTCTTGAAGGCCTCGGCGTAGTCGAAGGCCTCGCCCAGGGGATTGGACCGCGGCGAATGCTGATTGAGGCCTTCGAGGCGAAGGCTCTGGGGCCACCAGTCACGATTGCCGTGGCCGCGGCCGTGTCCGACGGGGCATTGGCCCTTCGCGCCGGTCTCGACATTCCCATCCATCGTCGCCTTCCTCCCTGGCTTATGTCTGCTGCTTGCCCCCGGCGCGTAGTCAACGCGCATCCGCCGATAGGTAAAATTGATTGTTCCTATCATCGCGATAGACGCCGCCAACCAGACCTCAGGTCCAGTTCGCATGATTGTTGCGATTAAATCGCAAGAGCATTGAGGCGCGGATTGGATTTACGCCGCGTCCGGAGCGAAATGCTCCGCGAGGAGGCTCAGAGCCAGATGGTGTTCGGACCGTCGATCGACGGCTCCAACGCCTCGCCTTGATAGAGCCGGGTCAGGGGCGTGGTGACGCGGTCGGTCGGGCCGGACTTGAACCTTGGGCCTCCAAAGGCGGCGATGGTCGCGTATTGCCGCTCCAGCGCGCGGCGGTCCTGGACCGCGACCGGGCGCACGAAGGCCATGATCGCCTGGCGTTTCAGCCAGGCCGGCGCGCGGCCCTTCGGCGTCGTCCAGCAGCCGAAGCCCCGAAAGCGGTCCTGCGTCTCCGGCACGAAGAAGGCCGTGGCGCACAGGGTCAGGCCGTCCTTCTTCTCCCAGCGCCCCTGGAACGTCACCGGCGGATAGTAGCGGCCGACGCTGCGCTGGCGATCGCCCTCCAGAAGCCGCGACATCCAACCCCGATCGGGCTCGTCCTGCTCGTAGACCACCTCGACGCCGTCAGCGTGCTGGATCACCGTCTGGCGTACGGCCTGCCGCTTGCCGCTGACCCGGATCAGGCCGTCGTGCACGAAGTTGGTGTGGAACGGGTCGAGGATGTTCTCCAGCGCGTCGAGGGCGCGGGCCTTCCACGGCGGCTGGCTCCACCAGAAATGATCGTGGTCGGGGTCGCCCAGCAGCGGCGGCAGCACGAGGTCCGGTTGCTCCGGATCCGGCTCCAGCCGCACGAACACCGCCCCGTGCCGCTCGACCAGCTCGATCCGCCGCGCGCTCAGGCGCTCGGCATTGATGTCCTCGCTGGTCCCGGGGATCTCCACGCAGCCGCCTGAACCGTCGAACTTCCAGCCGTGATAGGGGCAGCGGATCGCGCCATCGACTACCTTGCCGTCCGACAGCGGATAGTTGCGGTGCGGGCAGCGGTCCTCCAGCGCCGCGGCCTCGTCCTGAGCGTCGCGGAACAGCACCAGCGGCACGCCGGCCAACTGGCGCGCCAGGGGCTTTGCCGTCAGCTCGCCAGACAGACAAACGGGCAGCCAGGTTCGGGTCAGGCCGGGGGGGAAGGGCGTCATCCGGCGGCGATCCTTTCCAGGGTCGGGGTCAGGGCGTCGAGGGCCTTGGCCAGCAAGGCGTAGCCCGCCCGCCGCCAGGGGGGAAGATGGTCGTCGAACACCATCTGGTGCTCCAGCGCCGGCGTCGCGCCCCGGTGACGCTTGAAGGCCGCCGCGCCGGCCGAGCCGTTGACCGCCAGGCCCTGCTCGACCGCGTGCTGGACCGACAGCGCCATGGCGATCCGGAACAGGCCCTCGGTCTCGGGCCGCGTCCGGTCGTGGCCCAGCATCGGCGTGGCCAGTTCGCCGCCGCAGGTCTGGTCGGCGGCGAAGGCGACGATCTCGCCCGACGGCGCGCGCACCAGCGACAGGCGCAGCACCGCCGACGTGATGCCGGCCGCCAGCGCCGCCGCCGTGTAACGCGGATTGGCGCGGGAATATTTGGCGATATAGACGCCGGCATAGAGCGCCAGCAGCCGCTCGATCTCCTCCGGTGTCGGCCTGGCGTCGGTCTCGACCGTGAAGCCGCCGGCCGCCGTCAGAGCCAGGTCGCGCCGGACGTCGCGGCGCGGCGCCCATTGCCGCTCCGGATCGGGCAGGCGCCAGATCAGCCGGCTCAGCAGCCGCCGCCCGCCAGCCGCCTGCATCCGCGCCAGCAGGCCGGCGTGATCGACGGCGTTCAGGCTGCGCCAGACGATGGCCCGGCCGGGATAGGCCACACGCAGCGCCGTCAGCGCCTCGCCCAGTTCCGCGCCGTCCCAGCCGCCGTGCAGGCTGGTCGAGAACAGCAGGTGGTTCACATGGACGGCGTCGTCGGCTCGGGTGATCCGCAGCAGGCCCTCGGCCAGCCAGGACGCGGCCTTGGCCGCCAAGGCCTCGCCGCCCTTCAGTTCGCGATCGATCTCCTCGCGCAGCGTTCGTCCGTAGGTCACCGTCGGCGCGGTCAGCCAGCAGGCCTGCCGTCCTTCCGGGACGACCAGGGCCAGCGCCCGGTCGCGCAACTGCAGCGAAGCCAGGTGGAAGCGGGCGTTCTCCAGCGCGCCGTCGGGTCCCAGAGCGGCCAGGGCGCGGGCATAGGCGCCGACCGCCGGATCGCCCCAATCCAGCGCCGGATCGTCCACGGCCGCGACCCGCACCGCGCTCACGCCGGGTCTCCGTTCCACTCGATGTCGGCCGTCATGGCGGCGGCCAGCGTACGGCCGGTCGCCAGGGCCTTCAGGCCGAAGGCGGCGCTGTCGACCAGCGCCCCCAGCAGCGGCGCCCGGTCGCCCGGCGCGGTCAGCACGTCCCGGCCGTCGCGCCGCAGAGCGTTCCATTCGGTCAGACGTCGTTCCCGCAGCGCTGCCGGCAATCCCAGCAGCCACAGAGCCGGCGCGACGTGCAGCGGTGGCGGGGCGTCCGGCTCGACGAGCGGCCCGTCCGCCAGGAAGGCCCGGCCGAACGCCGCGCTGCGCTGGAACAGATGTACGCCGCTGGTCGCCCGCGGATTGCACTCCAGCAGCCACGGCAGCCCCTCGGCGTCGAGGATGATGTCGCAGGCGAACTGTCCGTCGCCGACGATCCGCTCGGCCAGCCGGGCGGCGAGGTCCCGCGGCACCGCGACGATCTCGGCCGGCGGCGCGACGAACGCGTAGCTGGCGCCGCCCCGATCGCGCCAGGCCGAGCCGTAGGCGGAAAACGCCGCCAGCCGTCCGCCTCGCGCCACGGCGTAGAACGAGACCTCGGTCCCGACCATGCAGGCCTGCGCCACCCACGGCCGCTCGGGCGAGATCGGCAGGGCCGCGACCTGCTCGGCTGTCGGCCGGATCAGGGCGTGGACGCCGAAGCGGGAATATTCCGGCTTGAACACCAGCTCGTCCGCCGGCGGCAGGCCGGCCAGATCGGCCGGGCCGGTTAGGCTCCAGGTCCGTGGAACCGGCAAGTCTTCGGAGACGCAGGCCTCCGCGAACAGCCGCTTGGAATGCAGCCTCCGCAGCGTCGAAAGCGACGGCGCGAACAGCGTCGCGGCCAGGGTCGGGCGTCGCTCGGCCAGCGCCGCCAGGTGGAACACCTCCTCGCAGGTCGGCACGACCAGGGTCGGTGTCAGCGTGTCGATCAGGTCCTCGACGTCGTGGGCGAAGGCCTCGGGCCGCGTCACCGGCGAGGCGTAGGCGTGCACCGCTTCGGGCGCCTTCGATAGCCGCGCCGCCCGTGACCGGCTGCAGTCGGCCATGCGCACGCGGGCGCCGGCCGCCCGGAAGGCGCGGGCCAGGTCCAGCGCCGCCGGGGCCCGCGCGCCGGTGATCAGGACCAGCGGCGCGCCGCTCACGCCCGCCACCGCACGCGCCGCCGCTTGGGCCGGGTCTCGACCTGGGCCGAGACTTCCGCCGCAACCGGCCAGCCCACGCCATGCGCCGCCAGCAGCGCCTCTATAGCCGCGCGGGCCGGCGCGACGTGCGCGACCTCTTCGACCAGCACCCGAACCCCGTCCGGCGAAGCCTCGGCCCGCCACGGCGCCAGCGGCGGCAACGCGGCCTCGAGCGCCGCTTCGATCTCGCGCGGAAAGATAATCGTCTCGCCCGCCCGCCAGACGTCGCCGACGCGCCCCTCCACCGGCCGGATCGCCAGCCGCGACGAGCCGCAGGGGCAGGGCGGGGCCGGCTCGATCAGGTCGTCCAGCCGCACCCGCACCATCGGCTGGGCCGTGCGGCGCAGGTCGGTGACGATGGGCCGAAAGCGCGTTCCGCCGGGCAGGGGATCGCGCTCGACGATCAGGTTCTCCTCGTTGAGGTGCAGGGTCCCCAGGCGGCACGGCGCGCCGAGGAAGCCCTCGGTGGCCTGGTAGAGCGGCGCGGGATGGCGGCCGAAGGTCCGGGCCAGAACCTCGCCCTCGCGCTCGCCCATCGGCTCGGCGCCGTAATAGAGGCCCTCCAGCCGATCCGCCCAGCCCTCCGTCTCGCCCAACCGCGCCAGTCCGGCCAGCACGTGCGGGGGGGCCACCAGATGGGTCGGCGCGAAGGCCCGCAGGGCGACGGCCTGGGCCTGCGGGGTCTCGTCCAGACCGATGAAGGCGAAGGCCGCGCCGGCGCCGCCGATATCCTCGTAGAGCCTGTTATTGGCCCGCAGGATCAGGGCGGCGCGGATCGGGGCCAGCAGCCGTGTCGGCGCGATCAGCTTGCCCAGCAGCGTCCCGACATAGTGGTCGCGCTCGGCCGGGGTGGTTAGGAACACCCCGCGCGCGCCCTCGCTGCCGGTCGAGAAGCCCGCCTGGGCGCCGCCGGGCAGGGCGACCTCGCGCCCATCCTCGGCCGCCTGCGCCGCAGCCAGGATCGAGGCCGTATCCAGCCCCAGGCTGTTCCAGGCCGAAAGGTCACCGCGCACCTGCGCCGGCTCGCGCACCGGAAAGTCTTCCACTGGACGCCCGGCCAGGGACGCCAGCGCCGGCGTGCGGGCCAGGGCCGGTGCGAGACGGCGCCAAAGCCGAGCCTGCCGCCGCTCCAGGGCCGCGCGGTCGCGCAACGACCGCTCGGCCAGCCGCGCGTCCAGATAGGCGGCGGCGATCCGGCCGGCGCGGGCCAGGCTCAAGGAGCCTCCGCGGTCGCCGCCGCCTCCCGGCAGTGCGACGGGGTCAGCACCACTTCGGGGGCCCGCGCGTGCAGGGCGTGCAGGTCCGCCAGGGTCGCGCGATAGCGGTCGGTGCGGCCCAGCAGGGCGGTCGTGAAGGCCGGGGGCGGGCGGTTCTCGCGGATCGCCTTCAGCGACCAGGCCGCGTCGCCGACGAAGAACCACAGTCGATCGTCACTCCCCCGCGCCGCCAGCCCCCAGTGGCCGGGGCAATGGCCGGGCAGCTCGACGGCGATCAGGCTGCCGTCGCCCAGCAGGTCGGCGCCGGTCTCGAACGGGGCGAGCCGGGCGGGCAGGGCGCGACGCGGCCGGTCCTCGAAGAACACCGCCCGCGCCTCGACATCGGCCGGCAACAGCCCCGCCAGCAGTCCCCGCCGCACGCCGGCGAACCGGCCCAGGCCCTGGATCTGCTTCAGTCCCGCGCGGGCGCATATGATCTTCGCCTTCGGAAAGGTTGGCAGACCCGCCACGTGGTCGCCGTGGAAGTGCGAGACGATCACCCCCTGGATGTCGTCCGGCGTCAGGCCGAAGCGCGCGATCTGGCGGGCTGCGGGCTCGTCCTCGCCCAGGGTCACGGGCGTGGCCAGGGCATAGAGCTTCTCGGGCCAGCGGCGGGTGGCGCGGAAGAAGGCCGGGTCGTAGCCGGTGTCCCATAGCAGCGGCCCCGCCGTCGGGTGCAGGATCAGGGCGGTCAGGGCCGGGAAGTCGACCGGGCACAGGCTGCCGCCGCGCAGGGCCGCGGCCTCCGGGTGCACGCAGGCGCCGGCCTTCAGCAGGTGGATTTCGCAGCGCACGGCGGTCATGCCCGCGATCCTTCGGCCCAGCGCCGGGCCAGTTCAAGGGCGGCGGCGCGGGCGTCGTGGCGGTGCGTCCAGCCGAGGTCACGGCGGGCGGCGGTCAGGTCGAAGGTCTGGGAGAAGGCCAGGGTCGCCGCGCCGTAGCGGGTGATCGGCGGCTCGGGCCGGCCGGGCAGCAGGGCCGCGACGCCCTCGGCCAGGGCGGCGCCGGCGAAGAGCAGCGGCCAGGGCGCCGACATCAGCTTCAGCGATCGTCCGGTCGCCGCCGCCAGGTCGAGGGCGAAATCCCGGACGCTGACCGCCGTCCCGCCCGAGATGTTGAACGCCCGTCCGCCGATCGCCGCGCGCCGCTGGTCGGCCAGCACCAGCGCCTGGACCGCGTCGCGCACGTCGGTCAGTTCCACGAGCGCCCGCCCGCCACGCGGCAGCGGCGCGCGGCCCCGAGCGACCAGCGCCAGCAGGCGCGGCAGCAGCACCTTGTCGTCCGGCCCCACCAAGGCTCTGGGACGCACAGAAACCGTGAAGAAGTCCGGACCGTTGGCCGCCAGCACCAGCCGCTCGGCCGCCAGCTTGGTGCGGGCGTAGGCGTTCATCGGCCGCGCGGCTGGCGCGTCGGCCTCGGTCAGGTTCAGCCGGTCGCGCGGTTCGGTGTAGATTGAGGGCGAGGAGACGAAGACCAGCCCCTCGCAGCCGGCGGCGCGGGCCGCGGCCAGCAGGTCGCGGGTCATGCCCACATTGGCCCGGTCGAAGGCCTCGTCCGGTCCCCAGGGGCTGGACAGGGCCGCCGCGTGGAACACCACGTCGATGTCCCGGCAAAGCTCGGCGGCCCGGCCCGGATCGGCGACCAGGTCGGCCTCCACCGTCTCGACGCCCATGGCCCGCAGCCGTCGCGCGGCCACGGCGTCGCGCCCCGTCGCGCGCACGGCGTAGCCTTGCGCCAGCAGGGCGGCGGTCAGGGCCAGGCCCAGCCCGCCCGTGGCGCCGGTGACGAGCGCCTGGCGCATCAGACCCGCAGGACCATCGCGCCGATGCTGATGCCGGCGGCCGTGCCGACCAGCAGCACGCTCGAGCCCGGCGTCAGCCGCCCGTCGCGCCAGGCGCTGTGCAGCGCCGTTGGAATGGAGGCGGCGATCTGGTTGCCGTGCTCGCCGAACACATCGACCACCCGGGCCGGATCCCCGCCGACCAGCTTGCGCAGGTGATCCAGGCCCGGCCGGCTGGCCTGGTGCGGCACGATCAGGTCGACGCCTTCGCGGTCGAGGCCGGCGTCCTCCAGCACCTTGTCGACCACCGGCGGCAGGCGCTTGGCGGCGGCCTTGAAGATGCCGAACGGGTCCATGTGGAACTTGGCGGCGTCCTCGAAGGCCTCCAGCCCGTCCTCCAGCCGCACGCGCGAGCCGCCGGCCTTCAGGGTGGCCAGGTCCCGGCCCTCGCCATAGCTCTCGAACCGGCGGGCCAGCAGGGCGGGACCGTCCGGGTCCTCGCCCGCCTCCAGGCAGGCCGCCGCCGCGCCGTCGCCGAAGATCGCGCTGGCCGTCGGCTGGCGCCAGTCCAGCCCCGCCGAGGCGATGTCGCTGGAGACCACCAGGGCCCGCCGCCAGCGCCTGGTGGCGAAGCCCATGGCCGCCACGTCCAGCGCCGCCAGGAACGACAGGCAGCTCTGGTTGACGTCGAAGGCGCTGATGCCCGAGCGGCCCAGGCCCAGGGCCTGCTGCACCAGGATCGATGTGCCAGGGATCGGCTGCTCCATCACCCCGCCGGCCCCGATCAGCACGTCGAACTCGCCATCGGCCCAGCCGGCCGCGGCCAGGGCGTCGCGCGCCGCCGCGGCCCCCATCATCGAGGCGGTCTCGTCGGGCGAGGCGAAGCGGCGCGAGGTCAGGCCGAACTGCGATTGGGTGAAGCCGGCCTCACGCCCGTAGCGGGCGTCCAGCTCGTCGGAGGCCAGGGCCTGTCGGGGTTCGTAGACGCCCAGGCCGCACAGCCGCAGCGGCGTGAAACCAGACATTACGCGACCCTTCCAAAGCGCTACAACAATCAACGCTTAGTCGCATGCACTCGCGTCCGCAACGCGGCGCAATGCTGGCGCGCAAACAAAAAGGCCTCGCTTTCGCGAGGCCTTTCCGTAATTCCGAAGTCGGAAGAAGCGCTTAGCCGCGCTTTTCGACGTCGATGTAGTCGCGCTGGGTCGAGCCCGTATAGAGCTGACGCGGACGACCGATCTTGCGGGTCGGATCCTCGAACATTTCCTTCCACTGGCTGATCCAGCCGACGGTGCGGGCCAGGGCGAACAGCACGGTGAACATGTTGGTCGGGAAGCCCATCGCTCGCAGGGTGATGCCCGAGTAGAAGTCGATGTTCGGGTACAGCTTGCGCTCGATGAAGAACGGATCGCTGAGCGCGATCTTTTCCAGCTCCATGGCCACTTCGAGCAGCGGGTCGTTGATGCCCAGCTGGCCGAGGACCTCGTGGCAGGTCTTCTGCATGACCTTCGCGCGCGGGTCGAAGTTCTTGTACACGCGGTGGCCGAAGCCCATCAGCTTGTGCTTGCGCGCCTTCACGCCCTCGATGAACTCGGGGATCTTGTCGACCGTGCCGATCTGCTCGAGCATCTCCAGGGCTTCCTGGTTGGCGCCGCCGTGCGACGGGCCCCACAGGCAGGCGATGCCGGCGGCGATGCAGGCGAACGGGTGAGCGCCCGACGAACCGGCCAGACGGACGGTCGAGGTCGAGGCGTTCTGCTCGTGGTCGGCGTGCAGGATGAAGATGCGGTCCATGGCGCGGGTCAGGACCGGGTTCGGCTTCCAGTCCTCGGCCGGGACCGAGAAGCACATGCGCAGGAAGTTTTCCGAGTACGACAGGTCGTTGCGCGGCGACACGAACGGCTGGCCGATCGTGTACTTGTAGGCGCGGGCGGCGATCGTCGGCATCTTGGCGATCAGGCGATGAGCGCTGATCTCACGCTCGCGGGCGTCGTCGACGTTCATGCTGTCGGCGTAGAAGGCCGACAGGGCGCCCACGGCGCCGGTCATGACGGCCATCGGGTGGGCGTCGCGACGGAAGCCTTCGAAGAACCGGTCGAACTGCGCGTGCAGCATCGTGTGGTAGGTGATGTTGTTCTCGAACTTGGCCAGTTCGGCGGCCGTCGGCAGTTCGCCGTTCAGCAGCAGGTGGCAGACTTCGAGGAACGACGACTTCTCGGCCAGCTGGTCGATCGGATAGCCGCGGTGCAGCAAAACGCCGGCGTCGCCGTCGATATAGGTGATCTTGCTCTCGCACGACGCGGTCGAGGTGAAGCCCGGATCGAAGGTGAAGTGGTCGCTTTCGCCATAGACCTTGCGGATGTCCAGAACGTCCGGACCCGTGCTGCCCTTGAGGATCGGCAGGTCGTAGCTCTTATCGCCGATCGTCAGCGTGGCTTTGTCGGTCATGCGAGAGACCCTTTCAATAATGGAACGATCAGTCCAGTTTTGTATTTCGCGGCTGCGTTATAGCGCCTCATGCGCGCGACGCCAGCGCGTCGTCAAGACGCCCCAGCGACTCGTCACGACCAAGGGCGGTCATGATCTTGTTCAGGTCGGGCGCCTGGGCCCCGCCGGTGAGGATTCCGCGCAGCGGCGGGCCGAACTTGCCGAAGCCGACAGCCTCCGATTCCGCGAACGATTTCAACAGCGTCTCCAGCTCCGAAACGCCCCAGGCCGGGGCGGCGGCCAACTGGTCACGAAGTCGTGCGAGGCGCGCGACCGTTTCCTCGGAAAGCTGCTTGGCGGTTTTTTCTTCGAGGACCAGCGGGCGCACCTTGAGCGCGAACGCCACGTGTTCACCCAACTCCAGGATGGTCTTGGCGCCTTCCTTGACCTGCGGAACGGCGCCGGCGATGCGGGCTTCGGCGTCGGCCGGCAGGTCGGTCCCGGCGGCGGTCAGGGCCTTCAGCGTCAGGGCGGTCAGGCGGGCGTCGTCGGCCTGGCGCAGGTGCTGGCCGTTGATGAAGTTCAGCTTGGCCCAGTCCAGGCGGGCAGGGGCCTTGACCACGTCCTTGATGTCGAACCAGCTGATCGCCTGTTCGTCGTTGAACACCTCGTCGTCGCCGTGGCCCCAGCCCAGGCGCGCCAGGTAGTTGCGCATGCCCTCGGGGATGTAGCCCATGTCGGCGAACTCGCCGACGGCTTGCGCGCCATGGCGCTTGCTGAGCTTGGCGCCGTCGGGGCCGTGAATCAGCGGGATGTGGCCGAAGGCCGGCACGGTCCAGCCATTGGCCTGGTAGATCAGGGTCTGGCGGGCGGCGTTGTTCAGGTGGTCGTCGCCGCGGATCACGTGGGTGACGCCCATGTCGTGGTCGTCGACCACCACGGCCAGGTTGTAGGTCGGGGCGCCGTCAGCGCGCAGCAGGACCAGGTCGTCCAGGTCGGCGTTGTTGAAGGTCACCGGACCCTTGACCTGATCGTCGACCAGGGTCGTGCCCTCGGTCGGTCCCTTGAAACGGATGACGTGCGGCAGGGTGGGATCGTTGGGCGGCGGGGCGTCGCGCCAGGGCGAGCGCAGGGCCGGCCCGCCGGCTCGGGCCAGTTCGCGCGCGGCGGCCAGCTCCTCGACGGTCATCCAGCAGCGATAGGCGCGGCCGGCCGCCAGCATCTCCTCGACGACGGCCCGATGGCGGTCGGCGCGGCTGTACTGGAAGACGACTTCCTCGTCGGACTTCATGCCCAGCCAGTCGAGGCCTTCGAAGATCGCGGCCACGGCCGCTTCGGTCGAACGCTCGCGGTCGGTGTCCTCGACGCGAATAAGGAACTTCCCACCCGTATGGCGTGCATATAACCAGTTGAACAGCGCCGTTCGGGCGCCGCCGATATGCAGGAAGCCGGTCGGCGACGGGGCGAAGCGGGTGACGACGCCGCTGGGGGCGGGGGAGGAACTGGACATAGGCTTCGAAGCTGACGGTCTGGAGGCCGCGGGGGCGGCGGGAGGCTCGGCGGCTGCGCGCGACGCAGGCGCCGGCCGCTGGGCGGCGCGTCTTAGCACGGCCGTTCGAAGGTGTCCTAGTCCCGCAGCGCTCGCTTCACAGGCGATCGATGAGGCAAGGCTCAACGCGGGCCGCTGGATGCTGTGGGCGCCGGTCGCCTTCGGCCTGGGCGCGGCCGGCTATCTGGAGCTGAAGGTCGAGCCTTCGTGGTCGCTGCTGGCCCTGGTCGCGCTCGCCTTGGCCGTGCTCGCCATCTGGAGCCGGGGTTGGCCACGCTGGAGCGGCCTGGCGATTCCCTTGACCCTGGCCGCCTTCGCCGCCAGCGGAGCCTTGGCCGGAAAGGTCCGCTGCGACCGGGTCGCCGCGCCGGTCATGCCGGTCGAGCGGAGCGTGCGGGTCATCGACGGCTTCGTCGTCGATGTGGTCTCGCCCGGCGCCGCCGGACCGCGCCTGCTGGTCGCGCCGGTGTCGATCTCACGGCTGTCGCCAGAAGCGACGCCCACCCGAATCCGGGTCAGCCTGGCCGAAGGCGAGGTCGCGCCGCCGCCCGGTTCTGCCCTGCGCCTGAAGGCCATGCTGTCGGCCCCGCCGCCGCCGGCCGCGCCCGGTGCCTACGACTTCGCCCGCGACGCCTGGTTCAACGGCGTGGGCGGCGTCGGCTTCGTGGTCGGCCAGATCGAGGAGACCGCGCTCGACCCGCCGCCCTGGCGGCTGCGCCTCTCCATGGCGGTCAACGCCGTGCGCTGGGATCTCGCCTCCCGCATCGTCGAGCGGCTGGGACCGGAGAGCGGCGGCATCGCCGCGGCCATGGTCACTGGCCACGAGGCCTGGGTGACGCCGGAGCAGACCGAGGCCATGCGCGCCTCGGGCCTGGCCCACATCCTCTCCATATCCGGCCTGCACATGGCCATCGTCGGCGGCTTCGTGTTCGCGGCCGTCCGTCTGCTGATCGCCGCCTGGCCGTGGGTCGCCCTGCGGGTCTCGGGCAAGAAGATCGCCGCCGTCGCCGGTCTCGCGGCCGTCGGCGCCTACCTGATCATCTCCGGCGCGCCGCCGCCGGCCCTGCGCGCGGCGATCACGGCCGCCGTGGCCTTCCTGGCGATCCTGGCCGACCGCCAGGCTGTCAGCCTGCACGGCCTGGCCCTGGCGGCCCTGATCATCCTGGTCGCCCAGCCCGAGTCGGCCGGGGCGCCCGGCTTCCAGATGTCGTTCGCCGCCACCGCCGCCCTGGTCGCCTTGGCCGAGGCCTGGCCGCGCCAGGCGCGTGAGATCTCCGTGCCCTGGCCGATCCGCTTCACCCAGGCGGCCATGGGCTGGATCGCCATCAGCGTCGGCGCCAGCTTCGTGGCCGGCATGGCCACCGGTCCGTTCGCCATGCAGCACTTCAACCGCGTCGCCGTCTGGGGGCTGCCGGCCAACCTGGCGGTCTCGCCGCTGTCGTCCTTCGTGATCATGCCGTTTCTGGCGGTCGGCGCCGTGCTGGAGCCGCTGGGCCTGGGCGCGCCGTTCCTGGCCGTGGCCGGTTGGGGCATCGACGCCATGACCGCCATCGCCCGCTGGTTCGCCAGCGCCCACGGCGCCCAGCAGGTTGTCGCCAGCGGCCCGCCCTTCACCCTGGCCCTGTCGTTCCTGGGCATCATGCTGCTTTGCCTGTGGAAGGGCCGGCTGCGCTGGCTGGGCGCGCCGCTGGCCCTGGCCGTCGCCCTCTGGCCGCGTCCGGCGCCGCCCGACCTGTGGATTTCCGCCGACGGCGCCACGGCCGCCGCGCGCCGGGGCGGGGAGGCGGTGCTGTTGCGCCCCGACGCCCGCCGCTTCGGCGCCGATCTCTGGGCCCGCCGCCGGGGTCTGACGCCCGTCGCCGGCAAGGACTTCGCCTGCGACCGCGTCTCCTGCGCGCCGCTCGCGTCGGCCCCGGTCGCCGCCAGCCTGTCCTGGACCCGCCGCGCGCCCGACTTCGCTGGTTTGCAGCGCCTTTGCGCCGGGGCGCAGGTGGTGGTGCTGCGCGGACACCGTCCCGCCGTCCTGCCGGCGGCCTGTCACGACGCCGTCGTGCTGGCGGGCGAGGATTTCGCGGCCGGCGGTTCGGCCGAGCTCTGGCGCCGCCGCGACGGCTGGTGGATCGTCTGGGCCCAGCCCCTGCGCGGCGCGCGACCCTGGGTGGCGACTGCTGACAGGAATGCGCAAGAACCGGGCGGATAGTCGCGGCCGGCGGCCGTAAGGACTCGCGCCCCGTACTGAAGGAAGACCCGATGACCGACGCCGCTGAGTTCGCCGCCAAGTTCGCCGCCCGCCGCGCCGCCTTCCGCGCTCTGCACGCCGACGGCTTCTTCGCCCTGCCCAATCCGTGGGACGCCGGCGGCGCGGTCCGGCTCCAGAAGCTCGGCTTCAAGGCCCTGGCCTCGACCAGCGCCGGCATGGCCTGGTCCTGGGGCCGCGCCGACGGCGAGGTCACGGTCGACGAGGTGCTGGAGCACCTGCGCGGGCTGGTCGCGGCCACCGACCTGCCGGTCAACGCCGACTTCGAGGCCGGCTTCGCCGACACCCCCGAAGGCGTCGCCGCCAATGTCGCCCGCGCCGTCGAGACCGGCGTCGCCGGCCTCTCGATCGAGGACCGCACAGGCAAGGACCTCTACGAGCTGCCCGAGGCCGTCGCCCGCATCGCCGCCGCCCGCGCCGCCATCGACGCCTCGGGCCAGGACGTGATCCTGGTTGGCCGCACCGAAGGCTTCCTGATCGGCCGCGACGACCTCGCCCCGACCATCGAGCGCCTGGTCGCCTATGCCGAGGCCGGCGCCGACTGCCTCTACGCGCCGGGCGTGACGAAGTACGACGACATCGCCGCCATCGTCGCGGCCGTGGCGCCCAAGCCGGTCAACGTGCTGCTGTGGGGGCCGGACATGAAGCTCGCCGACCTGCCGGGCCTGGGCGTGCGCCGCGCCAGCACCGGCGCGGCCCTGGCCGCGGCGGCCTGGGCCGGCTTCGACGCGGCGGCGAAAGCGCTGGCGGTCTAGAGGTCCAGCGACCAGGTCTGGTCGATCAGGTCGTGGCCGAACTGGCGGCCGGGCGCCTCGTGGGTCAGGGTGAAGCCGGCCTGCTCGTAGAGCCGGCGCGCGGCGGTCAGGACGCTGACGGTCCAGAGGTCCAGCCGCTGGTAGCCCAGCGCCCGGGCGCGTTCGACGCAGGTCTCGACCAGCCGCCGGCCGACGCCCAGGCCTCGGGCCTGCGCCTCCACATAGAGCAGCCGCAGCTTGGCCACGCCCGGCGCATCGCCGCGCACCAGGAAGATCGAGCCGACCATCCGGCCGCTGGCCTGCGCGATCCAGGCGTCGTCCCGGGCGGGATCGAAGTTGTGGTGGAAGTCGGCCAGGATGCCGGCCACCAGCGCCTCGTAGTCACCGTTCCAGCCGTATTCGCTGGCGTAGAGCACCGCCTGGCGCGAGGCGACCAGGCCCAGGTCGCCGGGGCGCAAGGCCCGCAGCACGACCTCGGGCGGACCGCCCTCGAACACCTCGTTGATCGCGCCGGCCGCCTCGAGCAGGCGCGCCCGCTGCAGCGGATGCAGCCCCTTGATCAGGGCGCCGACGCTGGCGCGGGTGTTGGCTTCGAGAGCGGCGAAGGTCGCGCGGCCTTCATCGGTCAGGCTCAGCAACTGGTGGCGGCCGTGCGCCGGGTTCTCGCGCGCCGTGACCAGGCCCCGTTCGGAAAAGCGCTTGATCGTACGGCTGACCTGGGCCGGATCCAGCCGCAGGGCGCGGGCGATGTCGGCGGCCATCGCGTCGGTCCGGTTGGCCAGCTCGTAGAGAACCCGCGCTTCGCTCAACGTGAAAGGGCTGCCGTCATAGCTGGCGTCCAGCAGGCCCAGGCGGCTGGTGTAGACGCGGTTGAAGGCGCGCAGGGTGGCGACGTCGGTGTCGTGGCGATCGGTCATGCGGCCTCCAATGTTGATTGCGTCAATATTGGAGATTTATTGACTGAGTCAACACTGGCCGGTCGGGCGCCATCGCCGCGCCCCCGAAACGGAAAAGGGCGCGACCTCGCGATCGCGCCCTCGAACCGTCGTGCCGGCCCAAGCTGTCAGTGATAGCGGCGGATCAGCCCCACCAGCTTGCCCTGCACCTCGACCTGGTCGGGGCCGAAGATGCGGGTCTCGTACTTGGGGTTGGCCGCTTCCAGGGCGATCGAGCCGCCCTTCTTGCGCAGGCGCTTCAGCGTGGCTTCCTCGCCGACCAGGGCGACGACGATCTCGCCGCTGTTGGCCGTGTCGCCCTTCCGGATGATCACATAGTCGCCGTCGAGGATGCCGGCCTCGATCATCGAGTCGCCCTGCACCTCGAGAACGTAGTGCTCGCCGCCGCCCAGCATGCTCTCGGGCACCGGCAGGCGGTCGCGCTCGTGCTGGATGGCGTCGATCGGCGTGCCGGCGGCGATGCGGCCCAGGATCGGCAGCTCGCGGCTGTCATTGGCGATCGGCAGGGTCGGGGCGGGCGCCGAAGGGGCGGGGCCGCCGCCTTCCAGCACCTGCGGCCGGAACGCCCCGCGCCCCTTGGGCGGGGCGGCCGTCGTGGCCTGCTGCGGCAGCTTCACCACCTCCAGCGCCCGGGCCCGGTGGGCCAGGCGGCGGATGAAGCCGCGCTCTTCCAGGGCGGTGATCAGCCGGTGGATGCCCGACTTCGACGCCAGGTCCAGGGCCTCCTTCATCTCGTCGAAGGAGGGGGAGACACCGGTCTCCTTGATCCGTTCGTGGATGAACATCAGCAGCTCGTGCTGCTTGCGGGTGAGCATGACGGCCTCGCAAGTCGTCGCGGAACAAACCGCAAACCTTGCGAATGTTCTCTAGGTGTTCTTGGTTAAGGTCAAGTGAATTACGGCGACCGGCGTTCTGCCAGTTCGTTCGCGCCGCTCATGTCAGGACCCAGGTCCTAAATGACTGATTTTACGTCGGATAAGTCCGCCGTTCTCAGTCGGCCGTGTCGGGCCGAGAAGGCGAACCAAGCTGTGATTTTCCGTAGACGGTCCGATTGGGCCGCGCCCGAAGCTCCGAGAATATGGCCGCCGAGACCGCGATTCCCGGACCCCAACCGCCGATTCACAGCCGCTGGAACGACCGATTCCATCGCGGGCCGGCGCCGCTTTCCCACGAGAACACCACCATCTCGGCGCGGCCGACCAGGTTCTCGAACGGCACGAAGCCCATGCCGATCTGCGCCGGCAGATTGGCGTCCACCGCCGGGTTCCAGGCGCAGCGGGCCTGGCCGGCCGGAATCGGGCCCGGGTCGAAGCGGCTGTCGAGCGAGTTGTCGCGATTGTCGCCCATCATGAAGTAGCAGCCCTCGGGCACGCGATAGACGGCGGTGTTGCCGGCCGCCGTGCGCGGGCCGTAGCTGTTGGCCAGATGCGTCTTGCCGCCCGGCAGGGTCTCGACGAAGCGCTCGGCGGGCAGCACGCCGAACGGGGTGTCCTCCATCCGCGTCCCCAGGGACTGTTGAACCACCGGCGCGCCGTTGATGCGCAGCACCCCGTCCACCACCTGCAGCTCGTCGCCCGGCAGGCCGATCAGGCGCTTGATGACGTCGGTGCGGCCGTCGCCCGGCTTCTTGAACACCACCACGTCGCCGCGTTGCGGTTCGCGGCCCATCAGCCGGCCATGGCCGATCTGCGGGCTGAACGGCGCCGAATGGCGGCTCCAGCCATAGGCGAACTTGTTGACCAGGATGCGGTCGCCGACCAGCAGGGTCGGCTCCATCGAGCCCGACGGGATCACGAACGGCTGGCACAGCACCGTGCGCGGCACGAGCACGATGGCCGCCGTCAGCGCCAGGGTCCTGGCCCAGTCGATCAGATGCGCGCCCAGTTTCGAGCGAAGCGACGTCTTGCCGGCGGTCATGCGAAAAGCCCCTCGATGTCGAACACCGAGGGGCATTGAGAAGCGCGAGCTTGGCCGAAACGTGGCCGAGCGCCGTTATGGGAAGTCTAGCCGATCAGCTCGCGCGTCGCGGCCGTGACGTCGGCCTGGCGCATCAGGCTTTCGCCGACCAGCATGGCGGTGGCCCCGCAGGCCTCCATCCGCACCACGTCGGCATGGGTGAAGAGGCCGCTTTCGGTGACCAGCAGCGAGCCGGCGGGGGCCAGCTTGGCCAGGCGCTCGGTGACGGCCAGGTCGACGACGAAGCTCTTGAGGTCGCGGTTGTTGACGCCGAACAGCGTCGCGCCCAACTGGCCAGCGCGCTCGGTCTCGGCCTCGTCGTGCACCTCGACCAGGGCGTCCATGCCCAGGCGCGCGGCCTCGGCCATCAGTTCGGCGGCCAGCGCATCGTCGATCATCGCCAGGATCACCAGTATGGCGTCGGCGCCCAGGGCGCGGCTCTCGGCCACCTGCCACGGGTCGACCAGGAAATCCTTGCGGATGCAGGGCAGGGCGGTCGCCGCCCGGGCGGCCACCAGGTATTCGTCGGCGCCCTGGAAGCTCGGGCCGTCGGTCAGCACGGAAAGACAGGCCGCGCCGCCGTCCTCATAGGCCTTGGCCAGCGCCGGCGGATCGAAGTCGGCGCGGATCAGGCCCTTGGACGGCGAGGCCTTCTTGATCTCGGCGATCAGCGACAGCTTGCCCGGCGCATGCTTGGCTTCCAGCGCCGCCTTGAAGCCGCGCGGCGCCGAAGCGGTCTTGGCGGCGGCCTCGACCTCGGCCTGCGAGCGCACGGCCTTGCGGCCGGCGACGTCCTCGCGCTTGTAGTCGGCGATCTTGGCGAGAATGTCGGTCATGCGGTCACAGGTTCGGCGTTGGTGGCGGCCACGAGGCCGGCGAGGGCGGCCTTGGCGCGGCCGTCGTCAAGCACGGCCCCGGCCAGCTCAACGCCTTCGCGCAGAGTCTCGACCTTGTCGGCCACCAGGAAGGCGGCGGCGGCGTTGAGCAGCACGATGTCGCGATAGGCGCCGGTCTCGCCGTCGAGCAGGCGGGTCAGGGCCGCGGCGTTGAAGGCCGGATCGCCGCCGGTGATCTCGGCCAGCGAGGCGCGCTGCAGGCCCACGGCCTCAGGCGTGATGGTGAAGAGGCGGATCGCCCCCTCGCGCCATTCGGCCACCTCGGTCTCGCCGGTGATAGTCAGCTCGTCCATGCCGCCGCCGTGCACGGACCAGGCGCGTTCGGCGCCCAGGGCTCCGAGCGCGCGGGCGATCGGCTCGACGAAGCGCGGGGCCGAGACACCGACCACCTGCCGCTTGGCGCCGGCCGGATTGGTCAGCGGACCCAAGAGGTTGAAGATCGTGCGGAAGCCCAGCTGCTGGCGGATCGGCGCCACGTGCTTCATCGCCCCGTGGTGCGACTGGGCGAACAGGAAGCAGATGCCGGCGCTGTCGAGCGCGGCGCGCTGCTGGACCAGGGTCGCGTCGATATTGACGCCCAGGGCCGCCAGCACGTCGGCGGTGCCCGACTTGCTCGTCACCGCGCGGTTGCCGTGCTTGGCCACCTTCAGGCCGCCGCCGGCGGCGACGAAGCCCACGGCGGTGGAGATGTTCAGGGTGTGCAGGCCGTCGCCCCCGGTGCCGCAGACGTCGACCACGTCATACGGGTGCTCAAGGTGCACGGCGGCGCGGCGCATGGCGCGGGCGCAGGCGGCGATCTCGCCCACGGTCTCGCCGCGCAGCCGCATGGCGGTCACCGCCGCGGCCACCTGGGCCGGGGTCGGCTCGCCGCGCAGGCAGGCGCTGAAGAAGACCTCGGCGTCGTCTTCCGAAAGGGTCTGGCCGTCGGCCAGCTTGGCCAGCAGAGGCTTGAAGGCGTCGGACATGTGCTTGGCCCCGTCCTAGACCCAGATCTGGGCGTCGCGGCGCACGCCGGCCAGGTCGAGGAAGTTGGCCAGCAACTGGTGGCCGCCCTCGGTGGCGATGGATTCGGGGTGGAACTGCACGCCGTGCACCGGGCGGGTGCGGTGCTGCACGCCCATGATCTCGCCGTCGGCGGTCCAGGCGGTGACCTCCAGCTCGGCCGGCAGGTCTTCGCGGCGCACGGCCAGGCTGTGATAGCGGGTGGCGGTGAACGGGTCGGGCAGGTCCTTGAAGATGCCCTTGTTGGCGTGACGGATCGGGCTGGTCTTGCCGTGCATGACCTCCTTGGCCCGCACCACTTCGCCGCCATACGCTTGCCCAATGGCCTGGTGGCCCAGGCACACGCCCAGGATCGCCAGATCGTCGGGCGCGCCGCGCAGCAGCGGCAGGCAGATGCCGGCCTGGTCGGGGGCCTTGGGACCTGGCGACAGCAGAACCGCCTGCGGCTTCAGGCCCAGGGCCTCCTGCACCGTCAGGTCGTCGTTGCGATGGACGACGGTCTCGGCCCCCAGCTCGTTCAGGTAATGCACGAGGTTGTAGGTGAAGCTGTCGTAGTTATCGATGACCAGGATCATGACGCCGCCTTTCAGGCCTCGCTTCTAGTCCGGGCAGGGGCGGCGCGTCATCCCTTTACGGAGAGAGTTTTTCTGTTTCGGGGCCTAGCGGCGAACAGCCGCGCCACCGGGCCGTTGCCACCGGGGCGCGATCGGGCATGATTTCCCGCATGTCCGTCGCTGATTCCGCCCTCGACACCGCCGCCCTGTCCTACGCCCGCGCCCTGCTGCGCGCGCCGCGCCGGCGTCAGCGGATCATGCCCGTGCTGATGGCCGCCGCCTTCGCGGCCAGCGCCGCCGTCAGCTTCGCGGCCGTGATGGTCCTGGCCCCGCCGGCCGTCACCCAGCATCTGCCCAAGGAACGCCTGGGCGACTAAAGGCCTCGGCTGCTCAAAATGGGTTCCCAAGGTTGTGAATCCGGCTTGATCTACCGAAGCGATGCGCCCAGCCTCCCGCATCTTTGGGATGCACGGGGGTGCACATGCGACAACTCGGACTCTTGGGCGGAGCGGCGCTGGCCCTAGCCCTGCCGGCCGGAACGGCCTTGGCCCGCCAGGCGGCTCCGGTCTCCGATCCGCCGATCCTCACCATGGTCGCGCCGGGCGAAGCCCCGCCCGAGTCGCCGCTGAAGCAGTTCGGCGCCGTGCCGGCCCCGCCGCCGAAGGGCGACGAGGTCGAGGCCAATCTCGACATCGTCCTGCTGAAGGCCAAGATCTGGAACCCCAACAGCGGCAAACAGATCGGCAAGGACAAGTACGAGGGCGCCTTCGACGACGTCGAGCTGCGGGCCTACCAGGACCGCCTGCATCCGTCGCAGCCCGGCCGGCCCTACGTCGCGCCGGCCCTGGTGTCGCGTCCGGGCCAGACGGTGCGGGTCAAGATCCGCAACCTGCTGCCGGCCGAGGCCAACTGTCCCGGCCACCCCGAGGACATCAACGAGCCGCACTGCTTCAACACCACCAACCTGCACAGCCACGGCCTGTGGGTCAGCCCGGCGGGGATCAGCGACAACGTCCTACGCCAGCTGCCGCCCAATCCGACCTTCACCTATGAGTACGAATACAACATCCCGGGCGACCACCCGGCGGGCACCTTCTGGTACCACCCGCACGTCCACGGCTCGACGGCGATCCAGGTCTCCAGCGGCCTGGTCGGCGCGCTGGTGATCAAGGGCGACCGGCTGCCGCGCGTGGTCGAGGCCGGCGGCGACCTGCCGGCCCGCAAGGTGGTTCCGGGCGACATCGACGTGCTGCTGGCCAAGTCGCCGGACCACGTCTTCGTGCTGCAGCAGATCCAGTACGCCTGCCGTGACGCCGAGGGCAAACCCAAGGCCCGCATCCTCGCGCCGTCGCGTAAGAACTGGTACTGCGACGCTGGCGAGACCGGCGTGCTCGACAGCTACGACATCATCGGCGGCGGCAACTGGTCCAACTCCGGCCGCTTCACCACCGTCAACGGCGCCACGCTGGAGACCCTGAACCAGAAGGCCGTGGCCGGCGCGCCCGAGCGCTGGCGGTTCATCCACGGCGGGGTGTCCGACACGGTCAAGATCTCGATCCGCAAGCGGATCGGAACCAGCCCGCTGGCCGCCCTGGCCAAGGTCGGCCCGCTGGGCCAGGACGCCCTGATCGCCAAGGAGTGCGCGCCGTCCAGCGAGGCGGTGTCGCAGTTCGAGATCGCCGCCGACGGCCTGACCCGCCAGAAGGTGCTGGAACGCAAGTCCACGGTCATGCAGCCCGGCTATCGCAGCGACCTGCTGGTGGCCTTCGCCGAGCCCGGCGCCTACTGCGTCATCGACGAGCTGGTGAACGTCCAGCAGTCGGGCGTCGAGGGCAGCGCCGAGCGTCGTCAGCTGCTGTTCGTGGTCGAGGTCGCGCCGGGCGCCGGGCCGGTCGCGCCGCCGGCCGATCAGGTCAGGACGCTGCTGGTCAACGCCGCCAGCAACCTGCCGATCACCGATGCGACGCTGAAGGAGCAGGTCGTCGCCGACCTGCGCCGCGACCTGACTATGGCGTCGTTCTCGCCGCATCCGAGCCTGCTAGCCGACAAGATCGACAACGAGCAGACCCTGGTCTTCTCGCTGCAGGCGCCGCCGTCCAAGCCGGGCGGCAAGTCGGGGCCGGGCATCGGCCGCACCGACACCGACGTCAAGCGCTTCGATCCCAACGACTTCTCGCGCACCCTGGTGCTGGGCGACACCGACCGCTGGACGCTGTCGGTCCAGAAGACCGACTTCAAGGTCGGCCACCCGTTCCACATCCACGTCAATCCGTTCGAACTGGAATCGGCCACCAAGGACGGCGTCGACCTGACCAAGGATCCGAACTCGGAATATTTCGGCCTGACGGGCGTCTTCAAAGACACCCTGTTCGTCGAGCCGGGCGTCGTGGTGAAGGTGCGCAGCCACTACGCCCGCTACATCGGCGACTTCGTCCTGCACTGCCATATCCTCAACCACGAGGACAAAGGCATGATGGAGATGGTCCGCGTGGCCGATCGCGGTCCCGACGGCAAGCCGATCGCCCTGGGCCATGGCCTCACCGATGTCGCCGGGCCGGAAGGCGCGGCCCGTCCGCCGGGCCATATGGACCACTGACGAAAAAGGGGGCGGCCTCGCGGCCGCCCCCTTCATTCATTCGAGCCCGCTGGAAAGTCAGGCCTCTCGGGAAAGTCAGGCGAAGCGCCAGGCTTCCTCGGCGGCGCGCTTGAGGGCGCGGGACTTGTGCAGGGTCTCGTCGTACTCGGCGTCGGCATCGCTGTCGGCGACCACGCCGCCGCCGGCCTGGACGTACATCATGCCGTCCTTGACCAGGGCCGTGCGCAGCACGATGCAGGTGTCCACCGAGCCGTCGGCGCCGATGTAGCCCACCGCGCCGGCGTAGCCGATGCCGCGCTTTTCGACTTCCAGCTCGTCGATGATCTCCATCGCCCGCACCTTGGGCGCGCCCGACAGGGTGCCGGCGGGCAGGGCGGCCATCAGCACGTCCACCGGATCGACGTTCTCGGGCGCATTGCCCTCGACGTTCGAGACGATGTGCATCACGTGGCTGTAGCGCTCGATCGTGAAGCTGTCGGTGACGCGCACGTTGGCGTGCTTGCCCTTGGAGCTGCTGTTGCTGCCAGCCTGGCCGAGCATGGCCACGCGGCCCACGTCGTTGCGGCCCAGGTCCAGCAGCATCAGGTGCTCGGACCGCTCCTTGGGATCGGCCAGCAGTTCCTTCTCCAGCGCCAGGTCCTCTTCCGGCGTGGCGCCGCGCGGACGGGTGCCGGCGATCGGGCGGATGGTGATCTTGCCGTCGCGCAGGCGGACCAGGATCTCGGGGCTGGAACCCACCAGGTTGAAGCCGTCCAGGTCCAGGAAGAACAGGAACGGCGACGGGTTGGTCCGGCGCAGCGAGCGGTAGAGGGCGAAGGCGTCCAGGCCGAAGGGGGCCCGGAAGCGGTGGCTGGGCACCACCTGGAAGATGTCGCCGGCCCGGATGTACTCCTTGGCCTTCTCGACCACCTCGCGATAGTCCTCGCGGCTGACCGGGGTAGTGAACTCCATCGGGCCCTGCGGCACGCGCGGAGCGTCGTGGGCCAGCGGACGGCGCAGGTCGACCATCACCGTCTCGATGCGCTCGCGGGCCGCCGCATAGGCGTCCTTGGCCGACACGCCGGGCGTCGGACGCGCCGTCGTGGTCAGCACGATCTCTTGGGCGATGGCGTCGAACACGGCCACGATCGAGGGCCGGGTCATGATGCCATCGGGCAGGCCCAGGCTGTCGGGATTGATGTCCGGCAGTTTCTCGACCAGGCGCACGGTGTCGTAGCCCAGCGCGCCGAAGATCCCCGCCGCCATCGGCGGCAGGCCGGCCGGCAGCTCCATCTTCGACTGGGCGATCAGGTCGCGCAGGCTGTCCAGCGCGCCGCCTTCCAGCGGCGTGAAGCGGCCGGCGGCGATGTCGCCGTCGCGGGCGATCTCGGCCTGGTCGCCGCGGCAGCGCCACACCACGTCCGGCTTCATGGCCACGATCGAATAGCGGCCGCGCCAGGCGCCGCCCTCGACGCTTTCGAACAGGAAGGCGTAGGGCCGGCCGTGGCCGATCTTCAGATAGGCCGAGACCGGGGTCTCCAGGTCGTCGATCAGTCGCGTCCAGACCAGCTGCGGGAGGCCGGCGTCGTAGCCGGCCGCGAAGGCGTCGTAGCCCGGCTCGAGGCTCATTGAGCCGCGCCCGGCTTCGTGGCCGTGTCCTTGCCGCTCTTGGCCAGGGCGTCGGTGTCGACGCCGAGGGCCTGGCGAGCCAGGGTCAGGTTGGTCTTCGGCTTCAGCTTGGCCATGGCGGCCACGCGGCTGGCCTGACCGACGTCGCGCATGTAGGCCATGCTGGTCTGCGGACGCAGGGTCTCGGTGGCGCGGGCGATCTCGGCGGCGTCGCCGGTGTGCACGCCCTCGATGCGGCCGACCACATAGGTCAGCTGCGGCGCGTTCGGCGCGGCCGGGGCGCGGGCGGTGAACACCTCGCCCGGCTTGGCGTTGAAGGCGCCGATCAGCAGGTCGCGGCCGAGAGCCTGGTACTGGCGGGCGTTCTCGCGCGACAGGCCGGCCACCTTCTGCACCTTCGAGCCGGCGGCGGCGGCGACGCTGTCCAGCGACTCGCCCTTGCGGACGCGCGCGGCCAGCTCGTCGGCCTTGGCCTTCAGGCGCTTGGACAGCTCCTGCAGCATCCACTGGTTGGCCAGCGGACCCTTGATCTCGGCCAGCGGGGGCAGGGCGGCGGGGATCACCTTCTCGACGCGGACGGCGAAGTACTCGCCCTTCTCGGCCTCGATCAGGTCGCTCTCGCCGCCGTTCGGCAGGGCGAAGGCGGTCTTCAGCACGTCCGGCGTCAGGCCGGCGAAGGGCTGGCCGGCCAGGTCCGTGCCCTGGGCCGTGATCGGGGGGCTGGTGACCACCAGGGCGGCGGCCTTGCCGGCGGCGTCGATGACGTTGGCGCCGGCGTCGCGGGCGTCCTGATAGGTCTGGGTCTGCTCATAGGCCTTGGCCTGGGCGTTCTGGACGCGCAGGTCGGCCTCGATCTTCGGACGGGCGGCTTCCAGCGAAGCGGCCTTGGCCGGGGTGATCTTGGTCAGCTTGATCACCGACTGGCCCAGCTCGCCGGCGATCGGCGGGCTGACCTGGCCCTCGGCCAGCGAGAAGGCGGCGTCGGCGACCTTGCGGTCGGGCAGGGCGGTCTTGGGCTTGTCGGCGATGACCACCGGGGTCTTGCCATAGGCCTTGGCGACGGCGGCCGGATCCTCGCCCTTGCGCAGGCGCTCGGCGATGGCGGCGGCGGCCTTGGCGTCCGGGGCGACGATCTGGATCAGCGAGCGGGTTTCCGGCGCGGCCAGGGTGTCCTTGCGGAAGTCGAAGGTCTTCTGAATCTCGGCCGGGTCGACGGTCACGGTCGGCTCCAGGGCCTTGGCGCTGAAGCGCACGATCGCCAGCTGGCGCGTCTCGGGACGCGTCAGGGCGGCGGCGTTTTCCTTCATGAAGGCCTGCAGCTGGGCGTCGGTCGGCGCGGCCGGCTGGGGCACGCTGGCCGGGTTGATCGCGAAGGCGGCCAGGTCGCGGCTTTCCAGGCCGTAGACGGCCTGCAGGGCCGAATAGATGCGCGGGGTGCGCAGGCCGTTGGCGACGCTGGCGTAGAACTGCGACTGGGCGATGTCGTCGCGCAGCGAGGCCTCGAAGCGGGTCGGGGTCAGGTTGTTCTCGGCCAGCAGGCGCTGATAGGCGTCCTTGTCGAACTGGCCGGTGATCGGGTTGAACGGGCGCTGGCCGGCCGGCAGCTCGCTCATCTGCTTGTGCAGGGTGGTGGCGATCAGCGTCTCGGACGGGCGCACGCCCATCTTGGCGATCAGCTCGGCCATCGATTCCTGCAGCGCCAGTTCCTGGACCATCTGGCGGTCCACGCCGCGCGCGACGGCCTCGTCGGGGGTCAGGCTCTGGCCCTGGCTCTCGAGTTGGCGGCGATAGGTGTCGAAGCGGCTCTTGAAGTCCTCGGGCGTGACCTTGCGCGCGCCGACATCGACCACGTCGGCGGCGGGCGAGCGCTTGAAGACGTCGCTGATGCCGAAGACGGCGAAGCTGACGATCAGCAGGCCGAACAGGACGACCGCGAAGGGCGATTTGGCGAGGGAGCGAAAACCGGCGAGCATGACGTTTGTAACTACCTTCTGAGTTTCGCCCGATGTCGTTCGCACGGACGGCCGCCACGGCGACGCACTCGATGCGAGCAAGCGGGTATAGTAGAGGCCAAGGCGAGTGAGCAAGCCGAAGCGGACTTGACTTCCGAAGGGACCACGTCCCCAAAGCCACTCTCATGACCGTTTCTCTGACGACGCCCCGGCCGTTGATCGCCGGAAATTGGAAGATGTTCGGCCTCGAGGCCTCGCTGGACGAGGCCAGGGCCGTCGCCGCGGCGGTCGGCGAGGCCCCGCCCGCCGCCCGGGTCGCCATCTGTCCGCCCGCCACCTTGCTGCACCGCATGGCCGAAACGCTTTCGGGCGAAACGGTGATCGTCGGCGGCCAGGACTGCCATCCGGCCCCGCAGGGCGCCTACACTGGCGATGTCTCGGCCGCGATGCTGGTCGACGCCGGCGCCCGGCTGGTGATTCTCGGCCACTCCGAGCGGCGCGGCGGCTACGGCGAAACCTGTGAATTGGTCTCGGCCAAGGTCGAGGCCGCTCTGGCGGTCGGCCTGGAACCGATCATCTGCTGCGGCGAGACCCTGGCCCAGCGCGAGGCCGGCGACGCCGAGTCGATCGTCACCGGCCAGATTCGCAACTCGCTGCCGGCCGGCCTGGCGGGCCAGGCCTTCGCCGTCGCCTACGAGCCCGTCTGGGCCATCGGCACGGGCCTGACCCCGACCCCGGCCGACATCACCGCCATCCACAAGGCCATCCGCGCCATCCTGGTCGAGCGCTTCGGCGACCAGGGCGCAAGCGTGCCGATCCTCTACGGCGGCTCGGTGAAACCCGACAACGCCGCCGAGATCCTGGCCACCGAGGAAGTCGGCGGCGCCCTGGTCGGCGGCGCCTCGCTGAAGGCCGCGGACTTCCTGGCGATCATCCGGGCGGCCTGATTTCGGTTTCCGGCTTGAGGGGGGAGGGGGCGGCGCACGCCCCTTCCCGTAAAATCCCCGCGAAAGCGCAGCCGCCTGATCCCTCTCCCCTTGCGGGAGAGGGTGGCCTCCGAAGGAGGTCGGGTGAGGGGTCTCTCAGAACCCAACACCGCATGCGGCGGTCAGGCCGGGTGATGCGTCTCAAGTTTGAGAG